>JAFIHO010000334.1 GCA_017849395.1 Hyphomicrobiales bacterium | reverse complement strand
CCGCGCAGCACCGCGCCCAGATAGCGGCCGAACTGCACCGGCAGCGGCTGGTCCAGCCCATACTCGGCCCGCAGCGCCTTTATATAAGCCTCGTCGGAATAGCCGCCCTGCCCCGCCATCACTTCGGCGGCGTCGCCCGGCGCCAGGCGGATCAGGAAAAAGCTCAGGCACACGACCGCCAGCGTCACGGCCACCGTGCGGACAAGCCGCATCAGGATGTAGCGCAGGCGCGAGGTCATGCCAGCGTGACCCGTCCCAGCCCGTCACAGGGACCGTTGGGCCCGTTGACCACATCGCGCAGGCGGCGATTGTAGAACAGGTTCGGCCTGCGCTCGAACATCCACATCATCGCCACGTCGCGGGTCAGGATGCGCTGGATGTCGCTGTAATGACGTTGCGCCTCCTCGGGCTGAATGGCGGCCGAGGCCTTGGCGAACAGCGCGTCCACCTCCGGATTCACATAGCCCTGGATATTGGACTGCGGCACGCCCTTGCGGATGTTGGACGACAGGAAGAAGCGCGACGTGCCGATGGCCGGATCGCCATATTCGCCATAGGCGTTGCAATCCATGTCGAATTCCCAGTTGCCGCTGCGGCGGCCGAAGGTGGCCCAGTCGACCGACTCCAGCTGCATGTCCAGCCCGACTTCGGCCATCGCCTGGCGCACATACTGGCTGCCGCGGCTCCATGTGCCGCCGCCATCGGGCACCTTCATCATGCGGAAGGAATGACGGATGCCGCCGCGCTTCGGCTTCAGCCCCATCTCGTCCAGCAGGGCGCGGGCGCGCGCGGGATTATACTCATACTTCGTCACGGCGCGCTCATCGTGATAGGGCGCGGTCGAGGGGGTCGGGCTGTGCGCCACCTTGCCCTGGCCGAAATTGATCGCCTTGACCAGGGACTCCCGGTCAACCGCAGGCATGAAGGCCCGGCGGAAGCGCACATCGCTGAAGGGCCAGCGGCGCTGGTTCATCTCCATCACCGTGATCTCGCCGGTGCCGTCATAGGCCTTGGTGGACGCGGCCAGCCGAGGATTCGCCAGCAGCCGCGCGGTGACGACCGCGTCGATATCGTCGGCAAAGCCGACGTCCACCGCGCCCGTTTCCAGCGCGACCATGCGCTGTTCCGGCGTGGGGCACAGACGGAAATAGATATCGGTGAGTTGCGGCGCGCCGCGCCAGTAATCCCGGTTGCGCACCAGATGCACGAACTGGCCGCGCGACCAGCGCTGGAACCTGAACGGGCCGGTGCCGATGGGCTTCACATTGAAGGGATTGGTGCGGAAATCCGTGCCTTCATAGATATGGGCGGGCATCATCGGCGCGGTGGACGCCATCAGCGACAGAAGAAAGGCGTTGAACGGCTCGCGCAGCCTGAACACCGCCGTCATCGCGTCTTTCGCGGTGATCGTCTCGCAGCGGCTCAGGGCGGCGCGGCTGCGCGGATTGAGTTCGCGCAGCATCACATCGCAACTGAACACCACATCGCGCGCCGTGAAGGGCGTGCCGTCATGCCAGCGCACGCCGGGCTGGATATGGAATGTATATGTCAGCCCGTCCGGCGAAACCTCGAAGGCGCGCGCCAGATTGGGATGCGGCTTGAACTGCCAGTCGAACAGCAGCAGGGATTCATTGATGTTGCCGCATATCTCCTGCATCTGCCGGTTGTTCAGCAGCGGATAGCACAGATGCGGCAGCTCGGACGGCAGCATCGCATTCAGCGTGGTGCGCCGGTCCTTCGCCGCGGCGAATTCCGGCACCGCAAGCGACGCGCCCGCGCCCAGCATCGCGCGGCGGTCCCACATGCCTATCCCTCCAGCCGGTCCAGGGGGAAAACGGGCCGCCGCAAATGCTTGTAGGGCAGCCGGGTCACATCCGATGTGCAGGGACCGGCGGTCGATACGGTGAAGCTGCCCGACGCAATGGGTTCATACGCCACGCGATGGCCGACCGCAGCCTTGATGCCGATCATGCTGAGGTCTTCGGGATTGATCCCCTGGCTGCGCCACTGGCCCAGATCGAAGGGCGGCAGTTTCTTGCTGGTGAGCAGGATGGTGATGCCGCGATGACGCACCACCGCCGAAGGCCCCATATTGATGATCTTGCCCAGCGATCCCACCAGATGGGAATGATGGTCTTCCAGTTCGAACACGCCGTCGCTGCGCGAGATCAGTTCGACTTCCAAAGTCAGCGGCCCCGGATCGAGCGGGCTGCCCTTGCCGCCGATGGCCAGTGTCTTGCGCCCGCCGATGGGCACATCCTGCAACGCCGCCACGGCCTCCTTGTCGGCCATGGTGATGCCCGCGCCCTGGATGTCGTATTTCACCATGGCGCGCAGCACTTCGGTGCAATCGCCCGGCGCGCCGCCGCCGATATTGTCGGCCGGTTCCACCACCAGCACCGGACCCTTGCCCGGCTTGAAATCGCGCATCACGGCATCGAGATCATGTTCCGCCGGGATGCCGCCATGGCGCATGTCCCAGGCGATGCGGCCCAGTTCGGCCAGCGCCGCATTGGCGTCCTCCTCGCTGCCCTCGGTGATGATGCTGAACGCCACGCCCGCATTGGGCACGTCGGAAAAGGCATAGCCGCCCACCACATTCACCGCCAGCGCGCCCGGCACCGTCCGCTCCAGCCGCCGCGCCGCATCCTCCAGCGCGCGCATCGGCCCGTCCTTGGTGCCGGTGCCGGTAGGCGGCCACACGATGGGCGTCACCAGAACGCGATGCTTGGGCCGGATTCCGGTCTTCAGGCAACGCGCCAGCAATTCGGTGGAGAGCACCGCGCTGTCATAGGCGTCGGTGTGGGGACATTCGCGATAGAAGATCAGGCAATCCGACAGCGCGCCCATTTTCGGCGTCAGCGTGCCGTGCAGGTCGCACACGCCATACAGAGGCAGCTTTTCCGCCCCCGGCATGGCGCGGATGCGTTCCATCAACTCGCCTTCGGGATCGTCGCAGGCGCTGGTCACCATCGCGCCATGCAGCGACAGATGGATCGCATCCAGCCCTTGCGCCAGCGCCTTTTCCAGCACCGGCTTCACCTCGGACCAGAACGCCTCGAAGACGGCGTGATCCACCGTGCCGGATGCGCCGCCGGTATAGGTAACGCTGGGCACGATCTCCCACCCCTCGCGCTTGGCGACGGTCAGGAATCCGTCCACCTGCGAGGCGTCGCCGGCCCGGTCCAGCAATTGCCTGCCCCTATGTATTACAAATCCCTCGATCCCGGTCGGCTGGCCGGAGAAGCTGTGGGTTTCGTGGAAAATGCCCGCAAGAAAGACCCTGGTCATACGACGCCCGTTTGTTGCTCCCCAGCTTTATCGTTTTCCGTTTTGAGCCCTATTGCAAGGCCGTGCGGGCTGGCGCACACCACCGCCCAAAATGCGGGGGCGCTTCTGTTAATCCTGAAACTGATCGTCGTGCCCCTGGCGGTGCTGCTGCTGGGCGTGACCGAACGGGTGCACGGCCCCCGCGCGGCGGGCTGGCTGTCAGGCTTTCCGGTCATCGCCGCGCCGCTGCTGCTGCTCGTCACCATGGAGCAGGGCGTGCCCTTCGGCGCGGCGGCGGCCAAGGCGGCGTTTTTCGGCCTGGTGCCATGGCTGACCTTCGTCACCACCTATGGCTGGTGCGCGCAGAGCCGGGGCTGGGTCCCCGCCGCGCTGGCGAGTTTCCTGGTCTGGGGCGCGATGGCGCTGCTGGTGGTGACGGTCCAGGGCCGCTCCCCTCTGCTGGAGTTGATCCCCTTCATCATCGCGCTGCTGGCGGTGTCGTTTCATTCCCGGGTGAAATTGTCGGACGAACAGCGCGAATTCAGCTGGTCGCGGCTTGCGGTGCGCATGATCGCGGGCGCGGCGCTCACCTTCGCCGTTGCGCAACTGGCGGGCGCGCTGGGGCCGCGCTGGTCGGGCACCTTCACCACCTTTCCGGTGGTCGGCTCCATCGTGGCCATCTCCAACCATGTCGAGCACGGCCCCCGCGCCGTGCAGGAGGCGGTGTCGGGCATGGCGCTTGGCGTCGTGCCGATCGCGATCTTCTGCTTCGGCGTATTCCATCTGCTGGGCCATGGCAGCCTGTGGCTGGCCTTCGGCGTGCCACTGGCGGCGGCGATGCTCGCCCAGGCGCTGACCTTGCTGATCGTGCAGAAGATCAGGTGATGTCGCGCGCCGCGCCGCGCACTGCATCCAGCGTCCGGTCGATCACCGCATCGTCATGCTCGGAGGAGACGAACCAGGCGCCGCGCTCCAGCACCCGCACGCCGCGCTTCAGCAGCGCATGGGCGAATTTCGCATAGAGCGCCTTGTCGGTCCTGAGCAGGTCGCGATAGTTGCGCGCGGGCGCTTCCAGCCCGAAACCGACATGGAACATCAGTTCGAAGCCGGTGACCTGCGCCTTGATCCCCGTCTCGCGCAGGATCGCGGCGATGCCGTCGCGCAGCCGCACGCCGCGCTTGCCGCTCTTTTCATAATGTTCCGGCGTCAGGCCGTTCTGGGTGGCGACCAGCGCCGCCATCGCCACGGGCTGGGCGTTGAAGGTGCCGCCATGCAGCACGCCGCCCGTCACGAACAGGTCCAGCAGGTCGCCGCGCCCCGCCAGCGCCGCGACGGGAAAACCATTGGCGATCGCCTTGGCGAACAGCGACAGATCGGGCGTGACGCCGAAACGCCCCTGCGCGCCGCTGCGGCCCAGGCGGAAGCCGGTGATCACCTCGTCGCAGATCAGCAGAGAGCCATGCTTGCGGCACGCGGCCAGCGCGCCTTCCAGATAGCCCGCGCCCGGCGCGATGGCGCCCTGGTTGCACATGGCGGGCTCCATCAGCACCGCCGCGATATCGCCTTTCGCCAGCCGCGCTTCCAGCTTGGGCAGATCGTTCCAGCCCATCACTTCCAGACCCGCGACAGGCTCCTGGCCCACGCTGCCCGCCACCGGCACCGGCGCATCCTCAGGCCCCGCCGCATTCTGTGCGGGCGCGGTGGACCACAGGATATTGTCGAACCAGCCGTGATAATGGCCTTCGAATTTCAGGATAATGTGCCGTCTGGTTGCGGCGCGCGCCAGCCGCATCGCCGCCTGCGCCACTTCCGAGCCCGACGATCCGAAGCGGATACGCTGCGCCGAGGGAATGCGCTCGCAGATGATGCGCGCGGCCTCGAATTCTATTTCCGTCTGGCCCGCGAACAGGATGCCGCGCTCGACCTGATCCTTCACCGCCGCGATCACGCCCGGGGGCGTGTGGCCCAGAACGGTCGCGCCCATGCCGCAATAATAATCGATCAGCCGGTTGCCATCGGCGTCGATCAGATAAGGGCCTTCGCCCCGCTCGAACACCAGCGGGCCGCCCTGCATCCCGATGCGGAAATTGCTGTTGATGCCGCCCGCGATATGCTTCGCGCTCTCGGCCACAAGCGCCGCCGAACGAGCGAAACCCAACTCTGCCATACCTTCTCCCCCGGCGAGGCTATCTTGCCTCGATAATGTTCCCGGACCCCATGATCCTGCGCTCGATGCGCCGGGGCCGGGTGGCAAGATACACATCTCCGGAGCCAAGAATAGTCACATGCGCCTCGTCCTGCGGCGCGATGGTAGCGTCACCGCTGCCCGCGACAGTGACGCGCACCCGGCGCGCCATGAGCTTGCCCAGACGCGCCTTGCCCGAGCCGGAAATCCTCACGGTCAGATTATCCACCCGTCCTTCCGCCGTCGCGCTGCCGGAGCCGTTAATCACTAGCTTCACATCGCCGCCATCGAAGCGGCCCAGATCCTGATGTCCGTGCCCGGCGATGACGAATTCGCCGCCCGCACCGCCCGAGGCCGGGGAGGATTGGTCGATGCCTGCGCTTTCGCTGCGGCCGCCGCCCTCCTCGATGATCTCGCCCGAGCCGATGATGGTCTTGCGGACAGAGACGGGATGGGATTTGAGCCGCACCGTTCCATGCCCGGCGATGGTGACGGTGAGGGTCTGCTGCGGCGACAGCGTTGCATCGCCATTTCCCATGATCGCGATCTTGGCGTCGCGCGCGATGAGGCTGCCCAGATTGGCGTCGCCATTTCCGGCGATCACCAGATTGAGCTGGCCGACCTTGCCTTCGCCGGTGACCGAACCCTTGCCCGCGATGCGCACCTCCAGACTGTCCTGGTCGATATGGCCCAGATCCAGATCCTGCCGGCCGCTGACGGTGAATTTTCGGATCGGCACGCCGCTGACCTCGGCCTCCAGCCTGCGGCCGTCGCGCTCGCGCGGTCCTTCGGCCACGATCTGGCCGCCGCCCACCTTCACCCGCTTCAGAAGATCGGCGGGGCCGGTAACGGTGACATTGGGCGTGCCCTGTTGCGAATAGCGCAGCTTCATGGGCGCTTCGACATGCAGACTGTCGCCGCCATTCCAGCGCCATTCCTTGCGGTCGACCCCGTCCACCAGCGGCGCGATGGCGGCCAGCGGCCTGCTGCTGGTGAACAACTGGTCGCCCGCGATCAGGAAGGCCAGAACGAAGAACGCGATGGAGAGCAGAAAGCCGCCAATGGCGATCAGGCCAAGTGTCCTGGACATCTCAGGCTCCTTCCCGTTCGCCGGGCCCCGCCAGGCGATAATGCAGCCGCGCATAGCGGCCCAGAAGGCGCATGCCCAGCCCCAGCAGCAGCGCGATCACGGCGACGGCGCTGATCGCGCCGCACACCATGCCCAGCCCCACCAGCGCGGGCGCCACCATGCCGTCGCCGAAGAACAGGCCGGTCATCAGGCCGAAGCCGGTACGCCCGAACACATAGAACACATAGGTCGCCACGCCCGCGCCGAACAAAAGACCCAGCACCAGCGGCAGGATGACAACGACATCGAACGCCATCAGTCCGACCAGCGCCCAGCCCGCGCGCAGGAAATTCTTCGGGCTGCTTTTCGTCTCCCAATTGCGCAATCCGCTTTCCGCGCGCCATTCCCGCGCCAGTTGCGCCGGATTGCCCAGCGCGGCGGCGATTTCCGTTTCGCTGCGGCCCGTTTCCCCCGCATCGGCGAAATGCGATTCATAATCGGCGCAGATATCGTCGATCTCGTCCGGTTCCAGACCGCGCAACCCCTGGCGCAATTGGCTGATGAACAGCGCGCGGCTCATTTTTCCTCCCCCAGAACCCGGCCGACGGCGCGCTTGAAGGCTTCCCATTCGGCGCGCTGGGCGGTCAGCGCGGCGCGCCCTTCCGCCGTCAGCTTGTAGTATTTGCGCGGCGGCCCGCTGGCCGATTCCACCAGATAGGTGCTGACCATCCCTTCATTCTGCATGCGCTTCATCAGGGGATAGATGGTGCCCTCGCCCATCTCGATATCGGCGGCGAGCCTGCTGGTGATCTGATATCCATAGGTATCGCCCTGCGACAGCAATTCCAGCACGCACAATTCCAGCACGCCCTTCTTGAGTTGTATGAGAATGCTTTCGGGCACGTCCGTTCCGTCAGTTGTGAGCGCGGCCTCGAAGCTAGCGGCCGCGCCGCCGGGCGGCAATGTGCCCCCGGCGTCCGTCAATATTCCACCCGGGCGACGCCGTGCATGTGCTGCAGCACATTGGTTTGCCCGCCATCCTTGTCCGGCACCGTGACACGGCCGGAACCGGCGGCGCGGGCGCTCAGATGCGCGGGGCGCACCGCCATGCGCACATCGCCGGAACCGCCGATCCTGACCTCGGCCCGGTCGCGCGGCGCGACATCGATATTGCCGCTGCCGCCGATCCTGATTTCAGCCTCTTTTGAAGCCACTTGGCCGAAATCGATCCTGCCGGAACCGCCGATCTTCAGTTCGACACGATCGACGCGGCCTTCCGCCGTGATGGTGCCGCTGCCGCCGATGGTCGCTTCCATGCGGTCCTGATCGAGACGGCCGAGAAATATCTTGCCGCTGCCCCCGACGGAGACGCGATCCAGCGGGACCCCGCTGACCGTGACCTGCAAAGTCTCGTCGCTGCCAAAGGACCAGCGCCAGCCGTCATCGTCACGCGCGATGTGCCCTTCGCCCACCACCACGCGGTTCAGCGCGTCCTGCGGCCCGGTGATGACGATGCGGGCTGGACCGCTGCGCTGATAGCGCACCACCGCGGGCACGCCGAGCGAAAGACTGCGTTGGCCGTTCCAGGTCCATTCCTTGCGCCCCGGCTCATCGACGACGGGTTTTTGGGGCGTGAAGCCCCACGGGCGCGCGATGGCGGGCAAGGCCACCAAGCCCGAAACGAAAGCCAGCGACAGACAGAAGGCCGAAACACGGGACAGGGACATGGACGTCTCCTCGATCAGCATGGGCGCGACGATCGCGCGATGCCGGCTATTCTATAGACATAAGTACCTGTCTATGCAAGATACCATTCCATATAACATAGAGGGCGGCCGTGCTTATGAGGCAAACCATTGCGATAGCTGCGATTTTGTCCCTGGCGGCCCCGGCCCTGGCCCAGCAGAACACCGGAATCGTGTCCTATCCTGTCGCCTTTTTTGCCGAGGCCCGCCCCGTCACGGCCCAGGACATGATCAACCGCCTGCCCGGTTTCACCCTGGATACCGGCATCAGCGCGCGCGGCTTCACGGGGGCGGCGGGCAATGTGCTGATCGACGGCGCGCGCCCCACCGCCAAGACCGATGAACTGAACAACATCCTGGCGCGCATTCCCGCCGCCAGCGTGGAGCGCATCGACGTGATCCGGGGCGGCGCGCCGGGCATTGACATGCAGGGCAAGCCCGTCGTGGCCAACATCGTGCGCACCGCCGGGGCCCGCAACCAGGTCATCCTCACGGCGGGGATGACGGTGCTGGGCGCGGGGCAATGGTTTCCCGAAGGCGGCATCCAATATTACGGCCAGAGCGGCGCGCTGCGTTACGAGGCCACCTTCACCCGCACCATGCAGATCTGGGACGACGGGCCTGGCAATGGCTATCGCGTCGTGACGCCGCCGGGCGGAACGCCGCAACGCGACCTGGCCAAGCTGCGGGGCGTGATGCGGCCCGGCTTCAACCTGCATGGCGGCCTGATCGCGCCGCTATGGGATGGGGAATGGAACAACAGTTTCACCATCCAGACCGGCGACTATGTCAGCAGCTTCCTTTATTCGGGCGGCGGCGGGTCGCGCTTCGACTATTTCCAGCGCCGCCGCAATGGCGAGTTCGGCAGCCATTGGCAGGGCGATGCGTTCGGCCTCAACCTCGAGACATTGCTGCTGCAAAGGCTGGGGCATGAAAAGACCAGCAACAGCAGCGCTACATCGAACAACAATGCGCTCTTCGAGTCGTCAAACGACACAGGCGAGAGCATCGCCCGCGCCACCGCGCGCTACAATTTCTCTCCCAGCTTCGGCATCGAAGCTGGCGGCGAGGCCGCTTATAATTTCCTGCGCGGACGGACCGACTATGTGTCCAACGGCGCAGCCGTTCCCCTGCCCAACGCCAATGTCTCGGTGACCGAAAAACGCGCCGAGCTGTTCGCCAACACAAGCTGGAAGATCACCGGCGCCCTGGCGCTCGATGCGGGCGCGCGGATGGAATATTCGGTGATCTCCCAGACCGGCGACAGCAACACCTCGCGAAGCTTCTTCTATCCCAAGCCGCGCCTGCTGCTGACCTGGTCGGCGGACGAGGTCAGCCAGCTTCGCCTGCGCGCCGAACGCACGGTGGGGCAGCTCAATTTCTCCGACTTTGTCGCGTCCAGCAATCTGGCGGGCTTCGGCGTGGCGGCGGGCAACGCCAATCTGCGCCCCGATCAGCGCTGGCAACTGGAAGCCACCGCCGAGCGGCGCTTCTGGGGCCGAGGCGCGCTGGTTGTGAGCCTGCTGCACGAGGAGATCAGCCACCTGCAGGATTTCATCCCCGTGGGCAACGGCCTGGACGCGCCGGGCAATATCCGCCGCGCCACCAGCGACAAGCTGGCGGTGACGGGCAACATCCCGCTGGATTTCCTGGGCATCAGGAACGGCCTTCTGAAACCCAATGTCTATTGGACCACATCGGGCCTGATCGACCCGGTCACGGGCGAGCACCGGCGCATTTCCAACCAGCGCAACATCAATTCCTATTTCACCTTCAGCCAGGATCTGGACCAATGGCGTTCGACCTGGGGCATCTATTGGGGCACCAGCTTCAGCCGCAACAGTTGGCGCATCGCGCAGATCAGCCGGACGGCGATCCACAACAGTCCGTATGTGAACATCTACTGGTCCTACAAGCCGACGCCGGACTGGACCTTCACCCTGGGCGCGGACAATTTCCTGCCCTACCGGCTGGAGTTGCAGCAGTATAATTATTCCGCGCCGCGCAATATCGCGGGACCGCCCAGCGTGCAGACCGTGTTCCTGCGCACCGAACCGCGCTTTTATCTGCAGTTGCGCACGACCCTGTGAGGGCTCGTTTGCCGCGCAATTTATCCGAAAACCGCTTCACACTTTTCGGATTGCGCTCTAAGCCGCGTCGGCGGCCCCATACTGCTTCACGACATTGAACAGCAACGCGCTGTCGATCGGCTTGGCCAGCACGCCGTCAATGTCGAAGCCGTCATACTCCGCCAACTGATGCGACATCACATCGGCGCTGAGCGCGACGATCGGCGTACGGGCGCGTCCGGTCTCGGCCTCGCGCTGGCGGATCAGCGCCGTGGCCTGGCGGCCATCCAGTTCCGGCATCTGGATATCCATCAGGATCAGATCCCATTCGCCGTTTTCCCAGGCTTCCACCGCCTTGCGCCCATCGGGCACGATGACCGGCTTGACGCCGACCTGGCCCAGGAACGCGGTGAGCACCCGCTGGTTGACGTCATTATCCTCGGCGGCCAGCACACGCAGCGCGCGCGAACCGGATATGGCCGCGACAGGCTTTCCCGCCGCATGATGGACCGCATCCTTTGGCGCGCCGACAAAGGGCAAGGGCAGGCTGACCTTGAAAGTCGTGCCCTGCCCCAGCGTGCTGGCGACACTGATGCTTCCGCCCATCGCGCGGGCAAGCTGGTGACAGATGGAGAGCCCCAGCCCGGTGCCGCCATAACGGCGCGTCGTGGAGGAATCCGCCTGCACGAATTTATCGAACACCTTGTCCAGCGCCTCCTGGGCGATGCCGATGCCGGTATCGGTGACACAGAACAGCACCGCGTCCCGCTCACGCCACGCCTTCACCGTCACCGAGCCTCTGGCAGTGAACTTCACCGCAT
>JAFIHO010000333.1 GCA_017849395.1 Hyphomicrobiales bacterium | reverse complement strand
GCGAGATAGCGGTAAGCATAGCGCTCGACGAAGCCGAGCCGGCGATAGAGCGCGATGGCGCCGGCATTGGGCGCCGTCACCTGGAGGAAGGCGGTTCGCGCGCCCCGCGCCTTCGCCCAGCCGAGCGCCTCACTCATGATCCGCTCGCCGTGGCCGCGCCGGCGCTGGCTCGCCTCGACGCCCACCTCGAAGAGCCCGACCACATCGCCATCGCGGGCGGCCATGGCGGTTGCGACCGGGGTGCCCAGCCGGTCGATCAGGAGGAAGAAGCCAGCATCGGCCGCCAGGCGGTCGAGCTTCCGCCCGATCGGCTCCCGCCGCGCCGCGCCGATGCCCGTGAAGGCCGCCATGTTGCGCAGCCAGTAGTCGGAGGCGCGCTCCTCCGGCGGCCGCGCCGCGGCGAGGTCGACCGGCATCCCGTCGAGGTCCAGTTCCATCACGATGCATGGCCCGCGCTCGCGCCAGCCTGCCGCTTCGGCCTCCCGCACCACTTCGGGCGGCGTCAACGGCGTCGCGCGGAGGAGCGGCGGCAGGTTCTGCGCCCGGAAGGCGGCGACCGAGGCGTCGAGCCGCCGCCGCGCATCCGCCCACAGGCTGCGTCCT
This sequence comes from Hyphomicrobiales bacterium, assembly GCA_017849395.1. GTDB lineage: Bacteria > Pseudomonadota > Alphaproteobacteria > Micropepsales > Micropepsaceae > Rhizomicrobium. The sequence goes on along the minus strand of JAFIHO010000333.1, from coordinate 7,832 downwards.
GCGACGGCCTGCGCCAGGTCTGCCGTTTCTGCGCGCGAGATCATGTCAGTCTCACGCGCGGATCGAGCACGCCGTAAGCGATATCGGCCAGGAAATTCAGCAGTATGATGAGGCTGGCGTAACAGACCACAACGCCCATCACCAAAGTATAGTCGCGATTGAGCGCGGCCTGCACGAAATAGCGGCCGATGCCGGGAATGCCGAAAATCTGCTCCACCACCAGCGAGCCGGTGAGGATCGCCGCCGCAGCCGGGCCGATATAGCTGACAAGCGGCAACATGGCGGCGCGCAAGCCATGGCGCAGCAGCACCATATGTTCGGGCAGGCCCTTGGCGCGGGCGGTGCGGATGTAATTGGCGCGCAGCACCTCGATCATCGAGCCACGCATTAGCCGAGCGATCACCGCAATCTGGGGCAAGGCCAGAACAGTGACAGGCAATATCATATTGCGCAGCGCGCCGCCGTTCCAGCCGCCAACCGGCAAGGTAATCTCATGCCCTAAGAAGGCGACGCCATAGATGCCGAATATCAGGGTCAGGACGGGTGCAGTGACGAAGGTGGGAATAGTGATGCCCATCATGGCGACGGTCATGGTGGAATAGTCCTGCCAGCGGTTCTGCTTCAGCGCCGCCCACATGCCGAGCGCGCTGCCTAGCAACAGCGCCAGCGCCATCGCCGACAAACCAAGCCGTGCGCTTACCGGAAATCCCGCCGCGATTAGTTGCGCAACGGTAAAATCCTTGTTGCGAAAGGATGGCCCCAGATCGCCGTGTGTCAACTTCCCCAGATAGATCGCGTACTGCTGAAGTAGCGGCTTGTCGAGATCATAAGCCGCCTTCATGTTCTGCTCGATCTCTGGCGGCAGGCGGCGGTCGGTGTCGAAAGGACCGCCCGGCGCCGCGCGCATCATGAAGAAGGCCAATGTGACGATGATGAACAAGGTCGGCACAGCGCCAAGCAGGCGGCGAATCGCGTAGCTGGCCATCAGCGTCCCTCGCCTTTGGCCGGCGGCGGGGTGGGCCGGTCCAGCCATGCCTGCCATCGCGCAGTTATCTGCGTCTGATGCGTCAACCACCAGCCGTCATCGACCGGGAAGGCGGTTTCGAAATGCGCGGTGGGCAGCGACTCGCGCATGGGGATTTTGAGTTCCGGATTGTCGCCCACCAGCGGCATGGACGAACGCCGCGCGGGACCATAAGGCACCCAGCTTGCCACCGCTGCCAGGGGCGCGGATGTGGTGGCGGCGCGCAGGAAATCCATCGCCCTGTCTTTCCTGGGCGTACCTTTGGGGATGCCGAAAACGTCCATCTCGTACATTTGGCGGTCCCAGATCACACCGGGCTTGAAGCCGCGCAGCGACGCATCATGCACATCGCCATTCAGCGCAGTGGCCAATACGGCCTGGCCGGAGCGCACCAGTTCCATGCTGTCCTTCGCGCTGCCGGACCAGATGATGGCGTTGCGAATGGAGTCCAGTTTCGCAAACGCGCGGGCAAGTCCGCCCGGCGTCCCAAGAGTGTTGTAGACATCGTCAGGGGCAACCCCATCGGCCAGCAGCGCCATTTCCAGGTTGAACTTTGGGCTGCCGCGCTGCAGCGCTCGGCGGCCGGGGAATTTGGCCAGATCGAAAAAATCCGCCAGGGCCCCAGGGCGCGCGCTCTGAAACCGATCCGGTGCGAAAATAATGACTTGAGAATATACCACGCTGGCGACCCAGCACGGGCCAATCGCGCCGGGCACGAAGTCCTGCGCCGCGGCGACGCCATCCGCGCCGGGCGGCAGGATGGCGGGATCAATCTTTTCCAGCAGCCCCTGGCGGCAGGCAGCGATGGCGGCAGGCAACTCGAAGTCGATCACATCACCCTTGTAAACCCCGGTCGAAACCGCCCGGGCCACTTCGGCGATTTCCCCATCCCACAGGTCGATGCGCACATCGACCTTGTTCTCTGCCGCATAGGGCCGCATCTGTGCCGCCGCCTGGGCCCGGCCGTACGCGCCCGGCCAGGTGGTCACGGTCAGGACGGGCAGGGGCCGCATGGCCCACCAGAGCGCCGCGCCCCCCGCCACAAGGATAATCGCGATGGCGATGAGAATCTTACGACGCATGGCGGCATCTAAACCGGGTTTTCCGCCAATATCGAGGCATTTCATGCGCTTGGCGGGGCGAGAAAGCCTTGATTTTGGGTGAAGCGGCCCATAGTTTCCGCCCCTTCGCGAGGGGGCGGTGTCCCCGCTTGTGCAGTTGTAGCTCAGTTGGTTAGAGCGCCGGATTGTGGATCCGGAGGTCGGTGGTTCGAGCCCACCCAACTGTACCAATCAAATCCAACAAAATTCGAACACTCAGAGTTCCACAGTCTCTGTTCGCGCAGAAGCCCCCTGCCAGTTCGCCGAATGGGGGCTGCGGTTGGCGGAAGGATTTGCGCTTCCAATTCGACCATCACACTTACCCTCCACCTTGGTGGCATCCGGAAGTGTGGGTAGTTCGCAAACTGGCCGCGTGTTCTTTTAGACAGCGGGAGTCTGAAAAGATGAAGGGTTTTTCATCCAATCGCGGGGACTTATTCAGGTTCGCGGAGGGATGCTTCGTTAGCGGATACCGCATTGTTGGCGCTGTTCGCTCTTTCGAGGCGATTGCATGCGTGTAATTCCAGCGCTTTTAGTGCTCGGGGCTCTTGTACCGGTTTTCGGCGCGGGCGGGGCGGAGGCGGCATTGTTTCACGATGAAACCCCTTCGGTAGAAGCCAAGCCATTATCGTCAATTGTGAAGACGATCGAGGATCACGGTTACCGCCAGATTGTCGAGATCGAGTATGACGGCGGGGCCTGGACCGTGAAGGCCCATCAGCCTGATGGAAAGAAGGTTGTTATTTTCGTTGATCCAGTAAGCGGCGACATCACCAGGGAGGCGCCTCCCGGTTATTTCCCGTTCTGAAACTCGAAATTGGCTTGAATTTCGGGCCAAGGGTGCAGTTTTAGAACTGCCGGAGTTAGGTGCGCAGTGTTGAGCAGTTCCCACATCTCCTAGGAATTCATCAGTGTTTTCATGTTGACCATCGTGCGCCTTGCGTTGCGCAGGCCCTATACCTTTATCGTTCTGGCCATTCTGATCGTGTTGTTCGGTGGCGTTGCAGCCGTGCGCACGCCGACGGATATCTTTCCCGATATCCGGATTCCAGTGATTGCCGCTGTCTGGACCTATCGCGGCCTTTCGCCAGACGATATGGCGGGGCGTGTTATCTATTACTACGAGCGCCAGCTCTCCACTGCAGTCAACGATATCGATCATATTGAAAGCCAATCCCTGTCGGGCGTGGGAATCGTCAAGATATTTTTCCATCCGGGCGTAGATATCCGGACGGCGACGGCCCAGGTCACGTCCCTTTCCCAGACCGTCCTGAAGCAGATGCCGCCCGGTATAACGCCGCCGCTGATCCTGAATTATAACGCCTCCACCGTCCCAATCTTGCAGCTTGCGCTCTCCAGCAACACACTCGGGGAAAAGGAGATATTCGATCTTGGCCAGAACTTTATCCGCCCGGCGCTGGCCAGCGTGCAGGGCGCGGCCATCCCTTCGCCCTATGGTGGGCGCGAGCGTCAGATTCAAATCGATCTTGATCCCCAAGCGCTGAGCGCGCGGGGACTGTCCGCGGCAGATCTAGGGGATGCGCTCGCGCAGCAGAATCAAATCATTCCCGCCGGAACAATCAAGGTCGGCACGTTCGAATATAACGTGAAACTCAACAACAGTGCCGTTCTGGTGGATGACATCAACAATCTTCCCGTCAAGCGGGTGAACGGCGCAACCATCTATATACGGGATGTGGCGCATGTGCGCGACGGCGCGCCGCCGCAGCGCAACGTGGTGCGCATGGATGGCCGCCGTGCGGTTCTGATGACCATTCTCAAGAGTGGTGCAGCCTCCACGTTGAATATCGTGGATGATGTCAAATCGATCCTGCCCCGCCTCAAACAGTCTTTGCCCAAATCGCTCACGGTCGCGCCCTTGGCCGACCAGTCATTATTCGTGCGCGCTGCGGTTTCAGGTGTCATCAAGGAAGGCATCCTTGCTGCCGCCCTGACCAGTTTCATGATCCTGTTATTCCTGGGCAGTTGGCGCTCGACTTTGGTCATCGTGATCTCGATCCCCCTGGCGATCCTGTTTTCCATAGCGCTGCTGTCCGCCACCGGTCAGACACTGAACATCATGACCTTGGGTGGTCTCGCGCTGGCGGTTGGCATCCTGGTCGACGATGCCACGGTTACCATCGAGAATATCAACTGGCACCTGGAGCAGTACAAAACGGTTCCCCAGGCCATCCTGGATGGCGCACAACAGATTGTTGGTCCGGCCTTAGTCTCTCTGCTGTGCATCTGTATGGCCTTCGTTCCCATGTTCTTTCTGCCGGGCGTGTCCGGCTTCCTGTTCGCGCCCATGGCCCAGGCCGTGGTGTTCGCCATGATCGGCTCCTTCATCCTGTCGCGTACCCTGGTGCCCACCATGGCGAACTATCTGCTGGTGCAGCATGGCGATACCCGCGATCAGGACGTGGCGCGGCAGCACGACGCCGCGCGGGGGCATCATCCGAGCAATCCCCTCGTGCGGTTTCAACACGGCTTTGAAGCCCGCTTCAGCCGGATTCGCGCGGCCTATGGCCGGTATCTTGAGCTGGCCGTGGCACGTCGAAAAATGTTTGCGGCTTGTTTTCTTGCGTTCGCGCTGTTCTCTCTGGGGCTGGCACCGTTCCTGGGCGAGAATTTCTTCCCGTCGGTGGATTCCGGCGAGATCAGTCTGCATGTGCGCGCTCCCGTTGGCACGCGCATCGAGGAAACCGCTGCGCTGTTTGACCATATCGAAAACCGCATTCGCGATGTCATCCCGCCAGGGGAACTCGAATCCATCGTGGACAATATCGGCCTTCCGGTCAGCGGCACCAATCGCGCCTATCTCAACACAGGTGGTATCGGCCCGGAGGATGGAGACATCCTTGTCACCTTGAAGGAGGGGCATCGTCCAACCGCACAGCATGTGAAGGCGCTGCGGGAAGTCCTGCCGCGCTCTTTTCCGGGATCGGGTTTTGCCTTTTTGCCAGCCGACATTGTCACCCAGATCCTGAATTTCGGGTCACCTGCGCCGATTGACGTCCAGGTGTCGGGCCCTGACCGCGTCGCCAACGAGGCTTATGCCACCCTGCTGGCCCGGCGCATTGCGACGATTCCCGGCGCGACCGATGTGCGGCTACAGCAATCGTCCCACTACCCGGAATTCGGGATCAATGTTGATCGCACTCGTGCCGGGCTGACGGGGATCACCGAGAAGGACGTTACTGACTCCTTGGTCGTGAACCTGGCAGGCAGTTCACAGGTATCTCCTGCCTATTGGCTCAGTCCCCGCACCGGCGTTTCGTATCCCATCGTGATTCAGACACCGCAATACCGGCTCGACACGCTCAGTCAGCTCAAGGCGCTGCCCATTACCGGAAGCAATGGCGGCAACCCGCAACTGCTCGGCGGACTAAGCGATATTTCGCGCCAGAACAGCAACGCCGTGGTTTCCCACTACGCGATCCAGCCCACCTTCGATGTCTATGCCACGACGCAGGGCGCCGATCTGGGCAGTGTGTCGCGCGCCATCGAGCGCGTGCTGGAAGAGACGAAGGACAAGGCGCCGGCAGGCGGCATCGTGGCGGTTCGCGGCCAGGTGGATACGATGCACGAAGCCTTTGGCGGCCTTTTTTCTGGCCTCGCCATGGCGATCATCCTGATCTATCTGCTGATCGTGGTGAATTTCCATTCCTGGTCCGATCCCTTCGTGATCGTGATGGGACTTCCCGCGGCGCTGGCCGGCATTGTCTGGATGCTGTTCGCCACCCATACCAGCCTTAGCGTTCCGGCGTTGACCGGCGCGATCATGTGCATGGGTGTGGCCACGGCCAATTCCATTCTGGTGGTGAGCTTTGCGCGTGAGCGGCTGGAAGCCACCGGCGATGCGGCCCGCGCCGCCATCGAGGCCGGTGTCACCCGCTTCAGGCCCGTGCTTATGACCGCCTTGGCGATGATCATTGGCATGGCGCCCATGGCACTGGGGCTAGGCGAGGGGGGAGAGCAGAATGCGCCGCTGGGTCGCGCCGTGATCGGCGGACTGTTGTTTGCCACGTTCGCAACGCTGTTTTTTGTGCCCGCCCTTTTCGTCCTGGTGCGAGGCAGCGCCGCGAAGGCGGCCGAACCTGTGGGAGAACACGCTCTTGTCCCTGGAGAATAACGATAAACACACCTTGCGGCGGTTTGCCGTCGGCGGGTTGCTCGTCCTGCTGCTAGTTCTGGGCGCTGGCGCCTATAGCCGGTTCAGCGAGGCTTCGAGCCTGCGGGAATGGACGCGGGAAGTCCGCATCCCGACCGTTATCCTGGTTTCTCCGCAAGGCGGGGAACACGGCCAACCGCTGATGCTTCCGGGCACTTTGCAGGCCTATTACTCCGCGCGCATATATTCGCGTGTGCCCGGCTATTTGCGTATCTGGCACAAGGATATCGGCGCCCGGGTGCGCAAGGGTGAATTACTGGCGGTGATCGACACGCCCGAACTGGACCAGCAGATTGCCCAAGCCCGCGCCGACCTTGGCGCTGCCACCTCCGCAGAGAATCTCTCTGAGGCTACCGCGCGACGCTGGCTGGAGCTCCAGCGTCAGGATGCTGTGGCGCGCCAGGATGTTGATGTCAAACAGGCAGATCTTGCGACCAAGACAGACGCCCGCCGCGCTTCGCAGGCCAGCCTCGACAGGTTGCTGGCGATGAAGGGTTTTGCGCGCATCGTTGCCCCCTTTGACGGTGTCGTGACCCAGCGGTCGGCCGATATCGGCGCGTTGGTCAGTGATTCCGGCGGCGGAGATCCCCTGTTTACCGTCGCGGACATGCACGCGCTCCGACTATATGTGAATGTTCCGCAATCCTATTCGGCGCTGATCGCGCCGGGCACCACGGTTTCGCTCACGGTACCGGAATATCCAGGGCGTGTTTTCCAGGCGAAAATGGTATCCAGTTCCGGCGCGATCAGCGCGCAATCGTCGGCTCTTCTGGTCCAGTTCGAAGCCGATAATCGCCAGGGCCTTCTCAAGCCGGGGGGCTTCGCGCAGGTCAGCCTTGCAGTCCCGCACGGTGCGGACAGCTTGCGCCTGCCCGCCAGCGCGCTGATGTTTCGGGCGGATGGTCTACGGGTGGCGACCCTTGCCTCCGGAAGCCGGGTCGTAATGAAACCAATCACCATCGCCGCAGACCTCGGAACCCAGGTCGTTGTCGCCTCGGGGCTCGCGCCCCGGGATCAGGTCATCAACAATCCGCCGGATTCCCTGGAAGACGGCGACCTTGTCCGGGTTGCTGATCCGGTCGAAGACTAGATGATATAGTACCCATATTGCTATCGTGGCCCATGAAACAGCAAGTAAGGCACGCATGCGAATATTGATCGTGGAGGACGAGAAAAAGCTGCTGGATATCCTGCAGCGCAGCCTAAGATCGGACGGCTATACGGTGGATGGCGTGCCGTCCGCAGCGGACGGTCTGGAGTACCTGAAAAGTTATCATTACGATCTTGTGGTTCTCGACCTTCACCTTCCGGACGGCAGCGGGACAACCCTGCTCAAGCGCCTGCGCGACCTTGGCCACACCATGCCGGTTCTCATTTTGACGGCGCGCGGCGACTTGGACAGCAAGGTGGAGAACTTCCAGGCAGGCGCTGACGACTTTCTCGTGAAGCCTGTGGCGATGGTGGAATTGTCGATCCGGGTACAGGCTCTTCTGCGACGTGGACCGGGGCTGCAGGAAAATGTGCTGCGGGCTGG
>JAFIHO010000332.1 GCA_017849395.1 Hyphomicrobiales bacterium | reverse complement strand
GCGCTTGGCCCGCCGCCAGGGCTCATCGGCAGCCTTGTAGACGATGTGGCGCAAATCGTTCAGGCGGCCCGGCTGTGGCGGCTTGCCCGCCGCCAGCCATTTCTCGCGTGACTGGCCGCCTTTCCAGGCGCGCGTGGTGAAACCCAGTATCTCTGTCTTGACGCCTACCCGTTCCAGCGTGCGGCCCAGAATGTCGGCGCACATCGCCGCCACCATGATGGGGCGACCGCGCATGGAACCGGAATTGTCCAGCAGCAGGGTCACGACGGTGTCGCGGAATTCGGTGTCCTTTTCGCGCTTGAAGGACAGGGGATACATCGGATCGATCACGATGCGCGGCAGGCGCGACGTATCGAGCAGCCCTTCCTCCAGGTCGAATTCCCAATGGCGGTTCTGCTGCGCCATCAGCAGCCGCTGGAGCTTGTTGGCCAGGCGCGACACCACGCCGGACAGGGACGACAATTGCTGGTCCAGGAAATTGCGCAGGCGCGTCAGCTCCTCCGCCTCGCACAATTCCTCGGCGGAAATTTCCTCGTCGAACTCGGCGGTAAAGACCTTGTAGCCCCACTCATCGGAATGGGCGAAAGGCTGGTCATGACGGGCGGGCTTGGCGCCGTCCTCCGGCTCGGTCGCGTCGGTCAGGTCCTCGGACTGTTCGCCCTCGATCTCGGTTTCGACCTCTTCGCCTTCCTCGCCTTCGGCGTCGGAGAATTCGGTGGTGGCGCTTTCGCCGTCCTGCTTCTGCTCCTGATCCTCGCCGCTTTCATTATCGCTGTCGGCGTTCTCGCTGTCTGCGTCGTCACCGCCGTCATTGCTGTCGGTGGCGTCGCCCATTTGCAGATGGTTCAGCATGGTGCGGGTCAGGCGCCCGAAACTCTTCTGGTCGCGCAGCGCGTCGCCCAGCTTGGCAAGATCCCCGCCCGCGCGTTCCTGGATGAAGGGCCGACACAGATCGACAGCGGCAGCGAGGGAGGCGGGCGGTTTCTCGCCGGTCAGCGCCTCGCGCACCATCAGGCCCACGGCGTCGGCCATGGGCACTTCCTCACGCACCCGCGCCTTGCCCAGGCCGCGATGCACCAGCCGCTGCTCCAGCCCGGCGGCAAGATTGGCCTTCACCCCCGCCATGGCCAACGAGCCGATGGCCTCGACGCGCGCCTGTTCGGCGGCTTCGAACACATTGGCTGCTTCCGCCGAGGCGGGGCGCAACTGGGAATGGATTTTCTCGTCGTGGTAGGCCTTGCGCAGCGCATAGGCGTCGCCGGTGCCCCGCACCACCGCCACTTCATGCGGCGGCAGGTTGCGGGCAGGAGCGGGCAGGCGGGCTTTCAGGCCCTTGAGCTGCGGTGGTTCGGCGGAGAAATTGACTTCCAGCTCCGGCTCGCCCGCCAGCGAACGCACGGCCACAGAGACGGCGCGTTTGAAGGGTTCGGAGGGGGATTCAGGCTTCATCCGCTTCTTTCGACTGGATCACCCGCATGCGTGGGTGATGCGCGTCGTTACGCCACCAGCACCTTCGCCGCGCTCTCCGGCAATTCCTCGCCAAAGCAGCGCTGATAGAATTCCGCAACGCTGGCGCGTTCCAACTCGTCGCATTTGTTGAGGAAGGTGAGCCGGAATGCAAAACCGACATCGCCAAAAATCTCCGCATTCTGCGCCCAGGTGATGACCGTACGCGGGCTCATCACGGTGGAAAGGTCGCCCGCCACGAAGGCATTGCGCGTCAAGTCGGCCATCCGCACCATGGCGGAGATGGTCTTCTTGCCTTCGGGCGTGTTGTAGCCGGGCGCTTTCGCCAGCACGATTTCCTCTTCGGCATCGTGGCTGAGATAGTTCAGGGTCGTCACGATGCTCCAGCGGTCCATCTGGCCCTGGTTGATCTGCTGGGTGCCATGATACAGGCCGGTCGTGTCGCCCAAACCGATCGTATTGGTGGTTGCGAACAGGCGGAATGCCGGATGCGGGTGGATCACCTTGTTCTGGTCCAGCAGGGTCAGCCGTCCCTGAACCTCCAGCACGCGCTGGATCACGAACATCACGTCCGGGCGGCCCGCGTCATATTCGTCGAACACCAGCGCCACGGGTCGCTGCAACGCCCAGGGCAGCAGGCCTTCGCGGAATTCGGTGATCTGCTTGCCGTCTTTCAGGACGATGGCGTCCTTGCCGATCAGGTCGATGCGGCTGATATGGCTGTCCAGATTGATGCGGATGCAGGGCCAGTTGAGGCGCGCCGCGACCTGCTCGATATGCGTTGACTTGCCGGTGCCGTGATAGCCCTGAACCATCACGCGGCGGTTGTGCGCGAAGCCTGCCAGGATGGCCAGCGTGGTATCGCGGTCGAAGCGATAGGAGTCATCGCGCTCCGGCACATACTCGTTGGGCTTCTTGAAGGCGGGCACCTTCATCTTGGTCTTGATGCCGAACACCGATGCGGCATCGACCGTCGTGTCGGGCGCCAGCGCGGGATCGAGAGTTTGCTGAATGGTGCTCATGCTTGTTGTCCGGTCTGCCGTCGCGGGACGGGTAGGGCGCCGGACCGCCCTGTGGTCATCACCCGTCAGGTGAGGAGGCCGGAGGCGCGCAGCACGCCATAGGCTTTGATGACCTGTTTCAGACGCTCTTCGGCACCCCGGTCGCCGCCATTCGCGTCGGGATGAAAACGCTTCACAAGTTCCTTATACCGCGCCTTGATCTCGTTCAAGGTGGCGTTGTGCGCCAGTTGCAGCGTGTCCATCGCCATGATCTGGAGCCGCGTCAATTGCCGCTCCGGACGGCGCGGCTGGGTGGCGGTTTCGCCGTCCTCTTCGAACAGGATATGGCTGTCATGAACGCCAAGCGGGGCTTGGCCCATGCGGGCCTTGGCGGCGCGCTTGCCCAGGGGCCAGGTCGGCCGGTGGCCCAGGATGGCCTCGTCGCGGAACCTTTCTATGGCGTCATCGTCCATGCCCTTGAAATAGTCCCAGGATTCATTGTGGGCACGGGCATGGTCCAGGCAGCACCAGATATGCTCGGACAGGTTCTCGCGGGATTTGGGGATGCGGGCGCCGGCGGGCTTGTCGCAACCGGCAATGGCGCACCGGCGAACTTCGGCCTCCGGCTGCTTGCGCGTCTCCGGCTTGATGCGGATGTCGCTTTTGAAGCGTGTGCGGGAGCCCTGAGCCATCGCAGGATTATGGGGTGCCGCCGGTAAAAGACAAGAAAACGTATTGCTTGACTTTGCCCCGGCGCACGCGATTTTGGAGTTCTTTCTCGCCGCGGTCCCGGACGGTGTTGGTGCAACGGCGTACCGACCGCGATACACTTTTCCTGGGACCGCTCCGATGTCTGTCGCCCGCGCCATTCACGAAAAATTGACCGCCGCCTTCGCGCCCAGCGTGCTGGAGGTTACGGACGACAGCGCCCGCCATGCCGGCCATGCCGGGGCGCAGCGCGCCGATGGCGGGGTGGGCGAAACGCATTTCTCGGTGCGGCTGGTGTCGGCGCGGTTCGAGGGCAAGTCGCGCGTCGAACGCCAGCGCCTTGTCTATGCCGCGCTGGATGCGGAGTTCAAGGCGGGCCTGCACGCGCTTTCCGTGACCGCGCTCACGCCCGCTGAGGCGTGAAATTGCGTGCAGCGGGCGGCGGGATCACCCGCAACGCCGTGATCTGGTTGCGCTGGCGGCGCAGTATCTCGAACTTGTAGCCGAAAAAGGCGAAGCGCTGGCCGGGCTCGGGGATGGTGCCCGCCTCCTGGATCACAAGTCCGGCGATGGTGGTGGCGTCTTCATCCGGCAGATCCCATTCCAGCTCGCGGTTGAGGTCGCGGATGGTCACCGAGCCATCGACCAGATAGGAGCCGTCCGGGCGCGGCCGCACGCCGGGCCGTGCGCGCTGATATTCGTCGGGAATGTCGCCGAAAATCTCCCCCAGAATGTCTTCCAGGGTGATGAGCCCCTGCAATTCGCCATACTCGTCCACCACCAGCGCGAAATGGCTGCGATGCGCACGGAACGCCGCGAGCTGTTCCTTCAGGGTGGTGGTGTCCGGCACGAACCAAGGCGGCGCGGCCAGCGCGACAATGTCGATGGCGTCCATCTCGCCGCCATTGTCCAGCACGGCCTGTGCGAGGTGCTTGGTGTTCAGGATGCCCACGATATTGTCCGGCTCGTCGCGCCACAGCGGCACGCGGGTATGATGCGCGGCTATCGCCTCGGCGATGATCTCACCCGGCGGCAATCCGGCATCGACCGTGACCATGGTCTTGCGATGCATCATCGCGTCGCCCACCTGAAGCTCGGCAAGGTCCAGGATGCCGCCGATCATGTCGCGATGGGCGCGTCCTACCGCACCCTCCTTGTGCTGCAGCGCGACCGCGCCGCGAATCTCGTCATGCGCGATCTGCTCGGTGAATTCGATGCCCTCCGCCCGCACGCCGAACAGCGCCAGTACCCGCCAGACGACCCACTGCACCGCGGCCACGATGGGCGCCAGCACCGCCACGATCCGGCGCAGCGGCCCGGCCACGATCAGCGCGAAACGGTCTGTGCGCGCGATGGCCAGCGTCTTGGGCAGCACTTCGGCGAAGAGCAGGATCACGACCGTCATCACGCCGGTGGTGATGGCGACGGTGCGCGGACCGTAACGATCCTCCAAGGCCGCCGTCATCAGCGACGAGGCGAGAATATTGATGAAGGTATTGCCCAGCAGCAGCGCGCCAATCAGACGCTCGCGGTCCTGCACCAGCTGGTTGACATGGGCGGCGGCGCGGCTGCCGTCCTCCTCGAGCTGATGCATCCGCCCGCGCGAGACGGCGGTCAGCGCCGTCTCCGATCCGGCGAAAAAGGCAGAGACCGCGAGCAACAGCAGGATCGCGCCGGACGTCAGCAGCATGGCACCTTGAACCTTGAAGGGGCGCCAATTCTACACGCCTTCAGGCGGCCAGCACATCCTTGACGGCGGCAATAGGCACGTCCCTGGTGACAAAGGACTGTCCCAGCCCGCGAAGCAGGATGAAGGTCAGCTTTCCGTCCTTCACCTTCTTGTCATGCGCCATGGCGGCGACCAGCGAGTCGACATCCGGGCGCGGGCCGGGGATATCGGCGATGGCGGCGGGCAGCCCCATCGCCTTGAGATGGCGCGCGAAACGCTCCGCATCCTGGCCGGGAGCGAGGCCGAGCTTCACCGACAGTTGGAACGCCAGCACCATGCCGATGGCGACGCCTTCGCCGTGCAGCAGCCGGTCCGAGAATCCGGTGGCGGCTTCCAGCGCATGGCCGAAGGTATGGCCCAGATTGAGCAATGCGCGGTCGCCGGTCTCGCGCTCGTCGCGCGCCACGATATCGGCCTTCATCCGGCAGGAATGGGCGACGGCCTTCACCATCGCCGCACTGTCGCCGCCCAGCGCCTTTGCGGCATTCGCTTCCAGCCAGTTGAAGAAATCCGCATCGCCCAGCGCGCCATATTTCGCGACTTCGGCATAGCCCGCCAGCAACTCGCGGCGGGGCAGGGTGGCGAGCAGCGCCGTGTCAGCGATCACGATGCGCGGCTGATGAAACAGGCCGATCAGGTTCTTTCCCTGTTTCGCATTGATCGCGGTCTTGCCGCCGACCGATGAATCCACTTGCGCCAGCAAGGTCGTCGGCACCTGCGCGAAAGCGACGCCGCGTTTCAACACGCCCGCTGCGAAGCCTGTCAGGTCTCCGATGACACCGCCGCCCAGCGCGACGATTAACCCGCCCCGGTCGATCTCCATGTCCAGCAACTGGCCGCAGAGTTTCTCCAGACCCGCGAAGCTTTTGCTGACTTCGCCGGCCGGCATGACGATGGGGCGCGCATCGATGCCCGCCTTGCCCAGCACGTCCTGCGTCTTGGCCAGATGGATGTCTGCGACATGGGCATCGGTCACCACAGGCACCGGTCCGCGCGCCAGCGTCTTCAGCAGCGCGCCCGACTGCTCCAGCATCCCGCCGCCGACATGGATGTCGTAAGCGCGGTCGCCAAGCCCGACCTTGATGATCTCACTCATGCCGATCTTCTATTCATGGAGTTCGCATAGCCCATGCGAGGCGAGGGCGGCAACGATCTTTTCTGCCGCCGCGTTGTGCGGTTTATCCACGCTTTCCAGAATCATGTCGGCCTGGGCATAGACAGGGCCGCGCACGGCCGAAAGCCGTTCCATGGTGGCGCGCATGTCGCCGTCCTTCAGCAAAGGGCGGGTTTCGCGCTTCTTGACCCGCCCCAGCAGGATGTCGATGGGCGCGTTCAGCCAGATGGTGAAGGCATGCTGCTTCATGTCGGCGCGGGTTGCGTCATCCATATAGGCGCCGCCCCCGGTGGCCAGGACATGCGGCGGCTCGGTCAGCAGGCGCTGGATCACCCGCCGCTCGCCATCGCGAAAATAGGGTTCGCCGAATTTCTCGAATATCTCGGCCACGCTTAGGCCCGCCGCCGCCTCGATCTCATGGTCGGCGTCCTTGAAGGGCACGCCCAGCCGCGCGGCCAGCCGCTTGCCGATGGAGGTTTTGCCCGCCCCCATCATGCCCACCAGCGCCACGGTCCGTTTCAGAGTCGCCATGTCTCTCCGTTACACGAAAGGAGCGCCGTGCTAAAGCAGGGCATGGCCCGCAAGTCCGTCGACAATGCCCACCTGATCGAAGCCTTCCTCGACATGATGAGCGCCGAGCGGGGCTCCAGCATCAACACCCTGGCCGCCTATCGCCGCGACCTGATCGATTTTTTGGGCCATGCCGATCTGAAGACGGCGGACCGCGACGCGGTGCGCGGCTTCCTGGCCGGGCTCGCGGCCTCGGCCATCGCACCCGCCTCACAGGCGCGCAAATTGTCGGCGCTGCGGCAGTTTTACGGTTTCCTCTATGCCGAGGGTTTCCGCACCGACGATCCCACGTCCGCCATCGAAGCCCCCAAGGCCGGGCGGCCCCTGCCCAAGATCGTCAGCGCGCCGGACATGGAGGCGATGATCGCCGCCGCGTCCGGCGACACGCCCGAAGCCAGGCGCCTGCTCTGCATCGTGGAGATGCTGTATGGCGGGGGGCTGCGCGTGTCCGAACTGGCGGGGCTGCCGCTATCGTCGGCGAAGGCGCGTGACGGCTTCATCCGCGTGACCGGCAAGGGCAACAAGGAACGGCTTGCTCCGCTCAACGCCTCGGCACGGGCGGCGCTGGAGGCGTATCTGGATGTCCGGGAGGAGTTCATGCCGCGCGGTCCGCGCCGCCGCGCGCTGGCCGAACGCTATCTGTTCGCCTCGCGCAGCGCGGAAGGGTTTCTCACCCGCCGCCGCTTCCACCAGATGCTCAAGGCGCTGGCTTTGAAGGCCGGGCTCGACCCCGACAAGGTATCGCCCCACGTCCTGCGCCATGCCTTCGCCACCCATCTTGTGGAAGGCGGCGCGGACCTGCGCAGCGTCCAGACCCTGCTGGGGCATGCCGATATCGGCACCACCCAAATCTATACCCATGTTGCGCGCGATCACCTGACCAGGGTGGTGACTCGCGCCCATCCCCTGGCCAGGTCCCGCAACAAGGGCGGCTAAGCCTTTGAAACCAAAGCCTTCTATAATCATTTTCTTTCAAGCACTTGTGTGGCACTTTCCGCCCGTTTTGCAGTGAGCAGCCATGGATTACCTGGAATTCGAGCGCCCCATCGCCGAGCTGGAGGGCAAGATTGTCGAGCTGAAGAAGCTCGCCGAGGAAGACCCCGGCATGGATATCGACAATGATGTCGCCCGGCTGAAGGAGCGCGCCGACCAGATGGTGCGCGACACCTATGCGCGCCTGACGCCCTGGCAGAAGGTGCTGGTGGCGCGGCACCAGAACCGTCCGCATTTCCTCGATTATGCCAAGGTGCTGTTCGACGAGTTCACGCCGCTGGCGGGTGACCGTGGTTTCGGTGAGGACCAGGCCATCGTGGCGGGGCTGGCGCGTTTTCGCGGCCGCGCCATCGCCTTCATCGGCCAGGAAAAGGGCAACGACACCAAGACCCGCATCCAGCACAATTTCGGCTCCGCCATGCCGGAGGGCTATCGCAAGGCGGTGCGCATCTTCGAACTGGCCAACCGCTTCGGCCTGCCGGTCCTGTCCTTCTGCGACACAGCGGGCGCCTATCCCGGCGTCAGCGCCGAGGAGCGGGGCCAGGCGGAAGCCATTGCCCGTTCAATCGAGGCGGGCCTGTCGCTCAAGACGCCCTTCATCTCGACCATCATAGGTGAAGGCATGTCGGGCGGGGCCATCGCCATCGCCGCCGCCAACAAGGTCTATATGCTGGAGCATGCGATCTATTCGGTGATCTCGCCGGAAGGTTGCGCCTCTATCCTGTGGCGCGACGCGGGCAAGGCGCAGGATGCCGCCAGCGCGCTGCGCATCACGGCGCAGGATCTGAAGGAATTGAAGATCATCGACGCCATCATTCCCGAGCCGGTGGGCGGGGCGCATCGCGAGCCGCTGGCGGCGATCAAGGCCGCGTCGGACCAGATCGCGGCGGGACTGTCGGAAATGGACGGGCTGTCGGGCGAGGAATTGCTGCGCCAGCGCCGTGCCAAATTCCTTGCGATGGGACGTAATCTCTGACCATGCGCCGCGTGCGGGGGCTCGTGACGAAACTCG
>JAFIHO010000331.1 GCA_017849395.1 Hyphomicrobiales bacterium | reverse complement strand
TTTAACACTGCCTTCTTGACGATGGTGCTTATCTGGTGCCGCAGGCCCGAGAAGTTGGCATTGATGGCCTGGCGGCTGGTGGTATCCAGCGAAGGGTCCGAGGCCTGCAGGGCCTTGGCCTTCATCTGGATCAGGAGGTCCGAGATCGACTGGCCCGCGGACAGGGCGACATCGATGGCAGACGAGCCGTTATTCAGGCTCTGTATGACGGACTGGAAACCGGCCACCGCGCCGCGCTGGTTCTGGGCGATGGCGTAGATCGCGCCGTCATCCTTTGCCGAGGCAACTTTGAGGCCGCTGTTGATCGCCCCCTGGGTCCGGTCGAGCTGGCCCTGAGTGGCATTCAGATACTGGAGCGCGACTTGCGCGCCGGTGTTGGTGTTGACACTAAAGGACATAAGGCTCTCCGTTCACTGGTGGTGGGCGTGCGTTCTGCTCGACCCGCGGGCTTCGGCCCATGCCCACTTTTGCAACGGATGTGCCAGCGCCGGTAACCAATGGCGGCATTGATTTTATTGGGTTTTTTGAGCCGCGCCGCCGCGCCGCATTAGGCATGAATTGCCGGGCGGGAAAAATCTGACGGCAAAACGCTCCACCAAGGCGGCAACAACAAGCACGGGCTTTCTTCCCAAGCATGGCGAAGCCATTAGCGGGGGAGTTCGGTAGCGACAGCGTACCGAACGTCCGCTGCGCGAGAGGGCGTAGCGGACAGATGGGGGAGGACAAACAGATGGGGGCAAACAAAAAGGCCGGCGCTAGGCACCGGCCTTATTGATTCAGAGCGGAACGCCGGCCTTAGCCGGGATTACCCTGCAGGCCCTGCATGATGGTGCGGTTGATCTCGATCAGCGGATCGATGGGGGCCTTTTCGCGGGTGACGCGGCGCGAATATTTGGAGACCCACAGCGACAGGGAAATGATCTTGGCGCGAACTTCCTGGGTCAGGGCGTTGCGGTCGTCCATGCAGTCGGCCGCAAGGGTGCGCCACAATTGGCGGTTCCAGTCGATCGCCTCGACCAGCGTGGTACCGCCCGCCTGCGAAGCCTGAACCTCGAGCAGACGTCCCGTCACCTGGCCGAACAGCCGGTATTCGGTCGCGCGCGGATCTTCCGTCGCCGTTTGTGCGTTTTTATACGCTTGAAGGGTCATAGCTCAGACGCTCCTGTTCGAAATCGAAAAGCTTGCGGCAGGCGATCAGCGCCTTGTAGTAGCTGCCCTTGGCGACATCGCGGCTGATGTCCACACAGGCGGTGAGAACCTGATGGTTGCGCACCGCGCCCATGAATTCCGTCATGCGCAGGGCGAATTCGTTGTAGGGCTCCTCGCTCGCCTCGCCGTCCAGATACATCATCATGATGGCCAGATAGATGCGGCGGGCCGGGGTGTTGGCCCCTTCCGGCTGCATGATGTCTTTTTCGCGCAGCACGCAGGCCTTGTTCTGGATCACAAGGCTTGTGCGCTTGTCGCCATTGGTGAGAACCGCGCCGTTCAGCACGAATTTCTCGCCGGGCTTGAGTGACAGTTTGAGCGGCATAAGCCTGATCCCTTGACCGAACAGGGCCAGCTTAGGCGAGTTTGGTTAATAAAAGCCTCTCAGGCTTCGGCTTCTTCTTCACCGCGGATTAAGCATAAGCGGCTTTGATGGCGGCCGGATTCGCGAGACAGAGATTAACGATGGCCAAAGCCGCCGCCCTGCAGAGAATAGAAGCACTCAGCGGCGTCGATGCCCGGCTTCAGGCCTTGGACAAGCTGGAAAGCCTGGTTGACGATGTGGCGGCGCAGAAAACGCGCCACCGTTCCAACCAGTATCTGAAACGCGCGGTTCGCACTTGGCGCAAGGGCGACATTGTCGGCGCGGGGCAATGGGCCCTGAAGGCCACCGAGATCGATGCCGATAATCCCAAGGCCTATCATGTGCTGGCGATGGCGCTGGAGCGCATGGGCCATATGCACAAGGCGCTCGTAACCTACGAGCGGGCCTTCGCGCTGGATCCAGAAGACCCGGAACTGCTGATCAATCTGGGCCTGACCGCCTGGAACCTC
This sequence comes from Hyphomicrobiales bacterium, assembly GCA_017849395.1. GTDB lineage: Bacteria > Pseudomonadota > Alphaproteobacteria > Micropepsales > Micropepsaceae > Rhizomicrobium. The sequence continues at coordinate 637 of JAFIHO010000331.1, read as the reverse complement.
AAATTCATCGATGGCGCGGCGAAGATGTTCCAGCTTTACATCGCCGCCTGCCCCGATTCCCCGCTGGGCTACAACAATCTGGGCAGCGTGCAATGCGATCTGGGCCAGCCCGATACCGCCATCGGCACCCTGACGGCGGCGCTGACCCGGATGCCGCAACACGCCATCCTGTGGAACGCGCTGGCCACCGTGCTGGCTGAGGAAGGCCGCGCGGACGAAAGTCTGGTCTTTTACAACGAAGCCGTGCGGCTGGAGCCGAACTTCGCGCGGGCGCATCACAATCTTGGCTATGCCTATCAGCATCTGGGCGAGCTTGAGAAGGCACTGGCGCATTATGACCGTGCGCTGGAGTTGGCGGTCGATCCGACCGAGCGGCAGGAAACGGCGCATTCGCGCAGCATCTGCCTGATCGGAGCGGGCAAGCTGGTGGAAGGCTTCGCGGCTGGAGCCGGGCTTCGCGCGCGCCTATCACAATCTGGGCTATGCCTATCAGCATCTGGGCCAGCTGGAAGAAGCGCTGGAGAATTACGACCGGGCGCTGGCGCTGGCGGTCGATCCCACCGAGAAGATGGAATCGCGTCATTCGCGCAGCATCTGCCTGATCGGAGCGGGCAAGCTGGAGGAAGGCTTTCGCGAG
>JAFIHO010000330.1 GCA_017849395.1 Hyphomicrobiales bacterium | reverse complement strand
CCTGTCGCTTTCGGACGATGTCGCGCGCGTCGAACACAAGCTGGAAAGCGATCCCGCGCTCGACATGTTCGTCAACAATGCGGGTATAGCCGTCATGAGTCCGCAACTGGAAACCCCGGTCGATGCCATCCAAAAACTTGTCGCTGTCAATGTCACCGCCGCCACGCGGCTGGCGCTGGCGGCGGGCCGCGCCTTCAGCGCGCGCGGGCGCGGCAACATCGTGAACATGGCGTCGGCGGTGGCGCTCGCGCCGGCACGCTTAAACGCCGTATATAGCGGTTCCAAGGGCTTCATGCTGGCGCTGCCCCGCGCGTTGAAAAACGAATTATCGGAAAAAGGCGTCACCATCCAGGTCGTTCTGCCGGGCATCACCAAGACGGAAATCTGGGAAAGGTCCGGCCGCGATCCATCCACCCTCAATCCCGACCTTGCGATGGAAACGGAAGAACTGGTGGACGCCGCGCTGGCGGGACTGGACCAGGGTGAAATGGTGACAATCCCGTCCCTGCCCGACGCGCAGGATCTTGCGGACTACGAGGCCGCTCGCAGGAAGCTGTTCCCCAACCTGTCCTGGAAACATGCCGCCTCGCGCTATAACGTGCCCAAGGCGGGGTGATATTCGGAATGCGTCTCAAGAGAGATTGAGGCGCATCATATTTATCTTCTCCGGCCCATTCTAAACGATGGCAAACTGGAGATGATAATGCCCACACTGGACCGGGAATATGACGCTACCGCCAAGGCGTTTCACTGGCTGATCGTTCTGCTGCTCGCGGCACAATATACCGTTGGCTCGATCATGCCGCATATCGGACGCGACACGCCCAATGAAGGATGGGTCAACTGGCATTTGTCGCTGGGGGCAATCATCCTTTTCGTCATTGTGCTGCGGCTTGGCTGGCGGCTGATCAGGCCCGTGCCGCTCCTGCTGTCGATGACCGCCTGGGAGCGTCGCCTCGCCCATGTCACCCATGTTGCCCTGTATCTGCTGGTATTCGTGATGACGATCCTGGGCTGGGCCGCCGCGAATTATCGCGGCTGGGACGTAAAGCTTTTCGGCGCCGTCACCCTGCCCGCGCTCGCGCCCAAGGGCACGGCCTGGGCACATCAGGCGGGCGACATCCACAATCTGCTGGTCTATGTGCTGCTCGGCTTCATCGTGCTGCATGTGGCGGGCGCGCTGGTGCATCAGTTTGTGCATCGCGACCATGTTCTGAGCCGCATGTTGCCGCGTCCACACTGATAGCGATGCCGTTCGCCCGCGCATTCCGAAGCCATGCGTTTCACGCGCCTCGGAATGCGTATCAGAACCGCTCTCAATCGCGTCGGCATATTTCTGTTTGGCTTTGCGACGGCATGGCTTAAATGATTCTGCCCTTCCCAGAGACATTGCATGATCCATTTCCCTGCCGGTCACGCGCACCGCGGCCGGATTGCACGCCGCATGATGTCCGCCCTCTGCGCACTCGCATTCTTGAGCGCAGGCGCCGCCCAATCGGCACCCGCCGCACAGCCGCTCAGCGGCAGCAAGAAGACCATTGAAACCGCCGGAACGGCCATCGCCATCGCGATGCCGCTGGTCGCGGCGGGCATAACGATACGGAAACATGACCGGGTGGGACTTGCGCAGCTGGCCACCGAAACCCTGCTCACGGTTGGCACCGCGTATGCGCTCAAGAACATCGTGCGCGAGCGGCGGCCGGACGGATCCGATTTCCAGTCCTTCCCATCCGACACCACTGCGCTCTCCGCGTCAGGGTCCTCGTATCTTTGGGGACGCTATGGCTGGCAATATGGCTTGCCGGCCTTTGCGGCGACACAGTTCGTGTCCTACAGCCGCATCCAGGCCGACAAGCATCACTGGTATGACACGCTCGCCAGTTCGGCGCTCGCTGCAGGCTATGGCTATATACTGACCACGCCGTTCAAGGAGCGCTACAATGTCTCGACGGGCCTGACGGCCACGCCGGACAGTGTCTATGTGCGAATGTCATACCAGTGGTGACAGCAGGGACGTTCAGCCCGCCTTCGCCTTGAACCTGGCGCGCTCGATGCCCGCGGTGATGAGCGCGCGTGCTTCGTCCGCATCGCCCCAGCGGCTGATCTTCACCCATTTGCCGGGTTCCAGATCCTTGTAATGGGCAAAGAAATGCTCGATCTGCTTGAGGGTGATCTCGGGCAGCTCGCTGTAATTGTGAATGCCCTCATAGCGCTGGGTCAGATGCGCCGAGGGAACGGCGATGATCTTCTCGTCCATGCCCGCATTGTCTTCCATCAGCAGCACACCGACAGGACGCACGCTCATCACCGCACCCGGCGCAATGGCGCGCGCATTGGCGACCAGCACGTCGCAGGGATCTCCGTCACCCGACAGGGTGTGCGGCACGAAACCGTAATTTCCCGGATAGCGCATCGACGTATAGAGGAAACGATCTACGAACAGCGCGCCGGACGCCTTGTCCATCTCATACTTGATCGGCTCCCCGCCGATCGGCACTTCGATGATGACGTTGACGTCGTTCGGGGCATTCTTTCCGACCGGGATCTGGTCGATGCGCATGAGCGGGCCTTTCAATAGCAAATGAGATGTTCGCAGATGCAACATAGTGACGGCAGCCGGTCAAGCGCCGCGTGGAATTTTCCTCTTTTCTAAGTAAACAGGGGACAAAAAACCGCAGAATCCTTGGGCGGCCTGTCCGGCCTACCACAGGCGTCCGCACCAACGCGCCCGATCCGGACAAGTTCCCCCGCAAATGCTTGTCCGGGACCGGGAAATGTGAATCACTCCCGGCAAAACAGGGCGGGAGGATTGCGTGTCGTTTCTCAGGAATACCGGACTTTGCGTGGGCGCGGCGGTACTGGCGCTAAGCTGGGCGCAGGCACAGGTCGCCTCGCCGCCGCCCTTCGCCTTCCCCGTCGCCCCGCCCGGCACGCCTCCGCCCGCCACCACCGATGAAGTCGCGCATCTGCCCGGCTCCTCGGCCAGCTTCACTCTCAAGCAGGTGCGTAATGGCTTCGACGTGGCGGACTGGCATCCGGGAGACCATCCGCCCATGCCCGATTATGTGAAACACGGCGCGGCGCCCAATGTGCGCGCCTGCGGCTATTGCCATCTGCCCAACGGCCAAGGGCGTCCGGAAAATGCCAGCATCGCGGGCCAGCCGTCCGACTATATCGTCGAGCAGGTTGTGGCGATGCGCGAAGGCCGCCGCAAAAGCTCCGAACCGCGCATGGGTCCGCCCGCCGCGATGCTGGCCCTGTCGGCGCATACCAAGGACTCCGATCTGAAGATCGCGGGCGACTATTTCGCCAGCCTCACCTACAAGCCGTGGATTCGCGTGGTGGAATCCGACACCGCGCCCAAGACCTTCGTGGACGGCACCAGCATGCTGAACCCCACGCCGGACGGCGCAACGGAGAAACTGGGCAACCGCATCATCGAAATTCCGGAAAGTGTGGAGCGCACCGAACTGCGCGATCCGCGTTCCGGCTTCATCGCCTATGTTCCCAAGGGCAGCATCGCGCGCGGCCAAAAGCTGGTGGAAAGCGGTGCGGGCACCATGCCCTGCGCCACCTGTCATGGCGCGGATTATAAGGGCGCAGGCGGCACACCCGGCCTGGCGGGACGCTCGCCATCCTATCTCATCCGCCAGATGTACGACATCCAGCACGGCACGCGCAGCGGCCCCAAGGTGGAACCGATGAAATTCGTGGTCGCGAAGATGAAACTCTCCGACATGGTCGCCATCGCCGCCTATCTGTCCTCGCGCAAACCCTGAAGCGCAGCGCGTCTTCGCTTATCACTGGCCAAAAAAGGACCGGCGCTGGGTGCGCAGGCCGGGGAAAAAGATTGCGGGAAATCATCGTGGACCAGGCGGGTTTTTTGACCCTGCGCCGCGCCACCGAAACGCCTTGCAACATCATCCTGGAAGCACGGCCCTGACGTTCACAGAAACAGCCACAAGAGCATTATGACGGGCCAGATCAGCAACAGCGGAACGATATACCAGCCGGGGCCGAACCGAGACGAGCGGCCATATTCGCTGAATTCCAGCTCTTGCTGCGCGGCATCGAGCCGCTTTTTCTCTCCGCTTTTCGCCAGCGGGACGGAAAAAACATCGTCATACAAAGCGGTTGGCATCTGGATATCTCCCAGAGCCCCCAGCCGCTTAAGCTGTTAACGTAAGGATCATCTATCCGGTTTCAAGCATGATTGTGGCGGAACCGGATGTTCCATAATTTCAGCATGTGATCGCCGTCCGCTTCCGTACCGATCTGAGCGGAATAATACGCCGTATCTCAGCGTCCAGAGATCGAGTTTGCCGCGATGACCATGCCGTGCAGTCAGCCCCAGACAGGCGTTGCTCCATTTTCACAGCCCTTTCCGGATCGGCGCGGCGATGAAAAACGCGGCATCGCCGGTCCGGCCTGATGCGCGCGTGCCGGGTTCCATGAGCAACAAGGATTTCACCACCGGTCTGATCGCGCAACTTCCCGCCCTGCGCCGCTATGCACTGGCGATCACCGGAAACGCGGCCCTGGCGGACGATCTGGTTCAGGACACGATCGAACGCGCCTTGAAACAGTCATCGCAGTTGCGTGACATGGCCAGCCTGCCCGGCTGGCTCCGGCGAATCCTGCACAACCTTCACATCGACGAGATTCGCCGCGGCAAGGGGCGCGGGCCACAGCAGGACATCATGGAGCTTGCCGATCATATCGCGCTCAGCATACCCGCCGCCGACAGCGGCGCGGCGCGCGACTTCGCGCGGGCGATGGGCGCGCTAAGCCTGGAGCACCGCGAAATAATCCTGCTCGCCGGACTGGAAGACCTTTCCTATCGCCAGATCGCGGACGAGCTTGGCTTGCCGATGGGCACGGTGATGTCGCGCCTGGCGCGGGCGCGCGAGCGGCTCCGCCAATTGATCGAGACCGGCGTGCGCGCCGAGGTCATCCCCTTCCCGGCGAAGGACAAGCCATGACCGGGAACACGCCCATCCGCGAAGACGAATTGCATGCCTTCATCGACGGCGCGCTGGATGCTGCGCGGATGCCCGCCATGGAAGCCGCGCTGGCCGCCGATCCCGCGCTGGCGGAACGTGCCGCGCGCTTCGCCGATGACCGCTGGATGCTGAAACAGGTCTATGGCCCGCTGGGGGATGCGCCGGTGCCGCCGCAATG
>JAFIHO010000329.1 GCA_017849395.1 Hyphomicrobiales bacterium | reverse complement strand
TTTGCGCTTCGATCCAGAACATCACAATCCAAGGGATTACGTTTTGTCCATTGCTGGAGCCATGCTGGGGGCTCCTTGTCGGCGAAATGCAAAAACCGGCTGTACTTGATGCGGAGCCGAACCGGACTGTCAAAATGATCCGTAAGGTCTGAGCCAAGGCGAGATATACGGCATAGTTTTTTCTCCAATGCAGCCAATTGAGCCATTTTCATTGGCTGCTTCGGATCGACCGTCTTTCGTGCGCCTGGTTCTACAGAGCGATGCCGCGTGTCAGCACGCCAACCCCACATGCCATGCATAGCGTGATTACGTGGAATCTTGGTTTCATTGATCAGGTCACAAAAGACTTGCACTCTGGCTTCAAGTTCCGGATTTTTCAGGCGTTTTCGCGCCATGCTTATAAATGCGGTTTTTGCGCCCATGGGCTTTTCGGTAATCTGAAGTGCCTCAAGTTCGTTCCATGAAAGGCCCGATACGCGACATAGTAGGCGTTCTACGAAGTGCTCGACTTGTCCCCAAAGCACGACGACCCTACCAAGCCGTGCGTGCCCTTTGTCTGTTAGAGGGGATATAAACGCCGGGATGTACTCCAACGGGTCTGATGTCATGCCAAAGCCCCTATCTCCTGAAGATGAGAACTTACAGCGGCTATTGAAAATGCCGCCCAAGCCCTTCACGCCCAAGGCGAAAGGTAAGGCGAGTCGAGATAAACCCGCCACCAAGTCCGATCGTAGAAAGCCAGAAGTCTAGTGAATCGTTTCACCGTCGGAATTTAGATCGATAACGGCAAGCTGTCTGGGGATGGCCCCAGCCAACTGCCTTGCAATGTTTTCCGTCAGAACAAATCGGAATGAGGGCAACTGCGTGCCCGCTGGTATTCCAGCAGCACGGAGCGCTTCTTCCGTTGGCCGAAATTCAATCATAACTCCGCGAGGACCATCTTTTGCCTGAGCGCCGCGAACGTGAATGTCCCAAACTTGGATCAGTGAATTTTGAATGGTCATTGCTATCCCCCGGAGAAAATATACGAGGCATCGGCCCCGTATTGGTGTGGGAAGTTAATCAGATTTGTGCCAAGCCTTCTTCCCCCAATAGAGGCGACGGAAAGGCGTGATTTCATAACCCCTGGCTTTGCGCCAACGAATGAAATCTAGGGCTTGCTGGCGAAGGCTCTTAGGCTTCGTGAGACCGCCGATAGGTCAGGCGCTTTCCCTTGATGCCCTGCAACGCCTTGTCGGCGCGCATGGCGTCATCAACGCCCAGTTTGACGCGGTTGGAATAGCGGAAATCGAACTCGGCCAGATAGCGTTGCAGATGCTGAGAACCGCAATGCTGATAGGTGCCGACCATGCCGCGACGGAAGATTGAAAAGACACCCTCAATCGTGTTGGTCGAGGCGTCGTCGCGCACATATTCGTGGTCCCTATGGTTCACGGTCTCATGCGACGCGAAACGCTTGCCGATGGTTGTGTAGCGGTTGGCCTCATCGGTGCGCAGATGGCTTTCGGCCCTGACATAGCGGGACAGAATATCGTGCATGTCAGCGCTGCGCAGCATCGGAACATAGAAAGAGCGCACCGCGCCGCCGCGTTCCACCAGGGAGAGAACTTCTAACTTGTGCGCGTGGCCGCGCTTGCCAGCCTTGCGGATCACTTCCGGGCGATTGCCGATATACATTTCGTCCACTTCAACCCTGACGCCTTCTCCACCTAGCGGCGTAACGCCCTTAGGCTTCATGGCTTCGCGGATGCGGTGCGCCATGAACCATGCGGTTTTGTAGGTCACGCCCAGCATGCGGCTCAACTGATGGCTGCTGATGCCTTTCTTGCTGCTGCAAAGCAGGTGGTTGGCATACAGCCAGATGTGCAGGGGGATTTTGGAGCGTTCAAACACGGTTCCGACCGTCACCGTGTACTGCTTGCGGCAACCGTTGCAGAACCACAGGCCGTCACGGCCACCCTTCACGGCACTGGCGCGGTCCAGCACCCCACAGTGCGGGCAGACGGGGCCATCCGGCCATTGTAGGGCTTCCAGATGCCTTCTTGCCGCATCGGCATTCGTGAAACGGGCGGGCAGCTTGGCGACCATGGGACTTAACTCCTTATGTTAGCAACATAAGTCCATGGTTTGCATGTGTCAAGTATATAATCGCCCCCCCCTTTACACAGAATTTGTGTTCACGTTATGTTCCTTTCTATGAACATGCGATTCCAGATGCCTTTGGCCGGAAGCGAACGCGTCGCGGTCAATTTGTTCTTCGCGCTGCTGCCCGACCACAGCACCGCTTTCCTGGCGGAGACCCTGGCGCTGGGCCTGTCGCGCGTCCATGGCCTGAAAGGCAGGCCGCTGGATGCCGACCGTCTGCACCTCACGCTCTGTCCCGTTCCGCTGGAGAGTGGGGCACTGCCCGCTACGGTGGAAAAGGCGAAAGCGGCCGCCGCACAGGTCGCGTCGGGTCCGTTCGAGGTCTGCCTGGACACGGTGCGAAGTTTTGCCCATGGCGGCACACGATACCCCTTCGTCCTCTCCAGCAGCGACCGGGCCGAAGGTCTGCTGGCGCTGCGCCAGCGGCTGGGTCTGGCGCTGAAGCTGGCGGGTCTCGGTGGTACGCAGGGCAGCTTCACGCCGCATATGACCCTGTTGTGGGCGGATCGCATGGTGGCAGAGGCGCCCATCCTGCCAGTCTGCTGGACCGCTCGGGAGTTCGCGCTCGTGCTGAGCCCGGTCGGACAGGCACGCCACATCACACTGGGCCGCTGGCGATTGGTATAAAAAATTCTGGTGCCAGCCCTACCGTTAACCCTGTTTTGCGCGGTACGACGCGCGCATCGCTTTTTCGCGGCAAGTAATGGGACAAAAGCGGCTCTTCCCTTGCCCATATCCCGCCGCTAAACGGGCCCGGTATGTCGGAGTGGCGGGGATGTCGAAGAAACTTGTTCTTGCGGTTGCCGCGATGCTGTCCCTTGGCATGGATGCGGCAAATGCCGGCGTCACCTACAACCTGACGCTCTCGCCCACCATTCTGGGCAGTGTCGGCGGCACGGGCTACATCACCCTCAGCGCAGCACCCTGCGCGACCTTCAACTGTATCTCCGACTATCTGCAAACGCCCGGTGTGGGGCAGGCCGCCTTGCTGGATTTCAGCGTCACGCTTGGCGGGGACACCTTTACGATGGCGAACAAGAACAACGGCTCCAATCCGCTGGTGCGCTTCCTCAACAACAGCCTCAACAGCATCACCTATGCCGGAACAGCAAACGGCAATTCGCTGATGATGACAGCCAGCTACGTCTATTTCATCAGCAGCACCCAGCAGCAGACCATCGGCACCTTCACCGCGAGTCTCGCGCCCGCGGCCCAGGGCGTGCCGGAGCCCGCGTCCATGGCGCTTCTGGGAGCGGGTCTGGCCGGCCTCGGCTTTGGTTGCCGTAGACGTAAGCGCGCCTGATTCAGGCCTCGCCACGAATTGACCGGTCTCACACGGAGGCATAGCGTTTTGCTGCCCTGTGCAGGAGCGCGATATGACCCGCAAGCTTGTCGCGGAATTCATCGGAACAGCATGGTTGGTTCTGGGCGGCTGTGGTGCTGCGGTTTTGGCCGCCGCCTTTCCCCATGTCGGCATTGGTTTGTTGGGCGTGTCCCTGGCCTTCGGCCTGACCGTTCTGACCATGGCCTTCGCCATCGGCCACATCTCCGGCTGTCACCTCAATCCGGCCGTGTCGGTCGGGCTTTGTGTCGGCGGCCGCTTTCCCGTGGGAGAGTTGCCGGCCTATGTCGTGGCCCAGGTTCTGGGCGCCATTACCGGCGCGGGCGTGCTCTATGTGATCGCGAGCGGCCAGGCAGGGTTCGATGTCCACGCCGGTTTCGCCAGCAACGGCTATGGCGATCATTCGCCGGGCGGCTATTCGTTGCTGGCCTGCCTGTTGAGCGAGACAGTCATGACGTTCGCTTTCCTGTTCGTGATCCTGGGCGCCACCCATGGCCGTGCCCCGCAAGGCTTCGCACCCATCGCCATCGGTCTGTGTCTGACACTAATCCATCTGGTAAGCATCCCCGTCACCAATACGTCGGTGAACCCCGCGCGCAGCACCGGTCGCGCCCTGTTCGCGGGCGACTGGGCGATAAGCCAGCTCTGGCTGTTCTGGCTCGCGCCCCTGGTTGGTGCGGCGCTGGCCGGCCTGGTCTATCGCTGGCTCAGCCCCGACGAGCCCGTTCCCTTTGAAGTATCGGGACATCGCTGATACATCAGCGTCATGACGGCGATCTACGGCATAAAGAATTGCGACACGATGAAGAAGGCGCGCGCCTGGCTGGACGCGCGCAAGGTCGATTACACCTTCCATGACTACAAGACCGAAGGCATCGACAAGCCCACACTGGAAGGCTGGGTGAAGGCGCTGGGCTGGGAAACGGTTCTCAATCGCGCGGGCACCACCTTCAGAAAGCTGCCGGACGCCGACAAGGACGGCCTGACGGAAAAGAAGGCCATCGCCCTGATGCTGGCCCAGCCTTCGATGATCAAGCGCCCGGTACTGTCAGCAAAGGGCAAGCTGGTCGCCGGATTCAAGCCGGAAGAATATGAGAAGGTCTTCCCGAAACGCTGACCGCCACGCGGCGCATTCCTAGAGCGTTTTCGCCAACGCTTCCAGCTGGTCGGCACATTGGCCCCAGCCCTGGTGGAAGCCCATTTCCTCGTGCTTCTTCTTGTCTTCTTCGGTCCAGTGCCGCACCCGCGCTGTATAGCGCGTTTTGCCGCCTTCATCCTCGAAGGTCAGCACCATGGTCATGAAGGGCTTGCCGCTGCCCGGCACCCAGTCCCCGACATAAGCGTCGGTCGCCACGATCTTGCGGCCGGGCACCAGCTCCAGATACTGGCCGGGGCAGGGGATTTCCTGGCCCTCGGGACTTTTCATCACCACAAGGCTGCGTCCCCCGGCGCGCAAATCCACTTCCGCCACCGGCGTCGTATAGGGTTTGGGCGCAAACCATTGTTTCATCAGCGCCGGTTCGGTCCAGCAGCGGTAAACATTCTCGCGCGGCGCATCCAGCAACCGCGTCAGGACAAGTTCGTGTTCGGCGGTCATTCTCATATTCCCTCGCGTTGGTCTGGCCCTAGGACGGCTGACCGGTCCAGGTTCCGACAATAGGCTGTCCAATTATTTCTCGCGCCCCTGTCGGGACGGGGCATACTCACCCGTCCTCTGAGGAATTCAAGGAAAGCCCATGCTTTACACCCTTCTCTGCTACAACAAGGAAGATGTCGTCTGGTCCTGGACAAAGGAAGAAGACGACGCGGTAATGAACCGTCTCAGCGTGGTGCATGAAAGGCTGACACGCGAGGGCAAACTCGGCCCCTCGCTGCGCCTCCTGCCCACCACGGCCGCCACCACCCTGCGCGGCAAGGACATGGTGATCGATGGCCCCTTCGCCGAGACCAAGGAACAGTTGCTTGGATTCTATGTGATCGATGTGGAAAATCTCGACGCGGCGCTGGACGTGGCGCGGCAGCTCAACGCCGCCAATCCCACCAGTGTCTATGAGATTCGTCCCATCGCCCTTTATGTCCCCGAAGCGCGCCCCACCGCGCCCAAGGAGATGGTGCGGGCTTATTGATGTCGGATCTCGCCTGGATCAATGGCGCATTGACGGCGGCCCGGCCCCAGGCGGTCGGTGCGTTGCTGCGCTATTTCCGCGACCTCGATCTGGCCGAGGAAGCGTTCCAGGAGGCCGCCCTGCGCGCGCTGAAGAACTGGCCCCGGAACGGCCCGCCGCGCGATCCCGCGGCCTGGCTGATCCTCGTGGGCCGCAACGCGGGACTGGACGGCGTGCGCAAGCGCGCGCGCAATGTCGCGATGCCGGACGACGACGTTATCTCCGATCTGGAGGATGTTGAAACGCCGCTGGCAGAACGGCTGGATGCGTCGGATTATCGCGACGATGTGCTGCGGCTTCTGTTCATCTGCTGCCATCCCGATCTGCCAGCCACCCAGCAGATCGCGCTGGCGTTGCGCATCGTGTCGGGACTGAGCGTGGCGCAGATCGCGCGTGCCTTCCTGGTATCCGATGCAGCGATGGAACAGCGTATTACCCGCGCCAAGGCACGCATTGCGGGCACCGATGTGCCGTTCGAGGCACCCGGTCCCGTGGATCGCGCCGAACGTCTCGCCAGCGTAATGGCCATGGTCTATCTGGTGTTCAACGAGGGCTATTCGGCGGGCAATGCCGCGCGCAACACCATGTGCGATGAAGCCATCCGCCTTTCTCGCCTGCTCCTGCGCCTGTTCCAGACCGAGCCGGAGATCATGGGCCTGACCGCCCTGATGCTGCTGCAGCATGCGCGGCTGGGCGCCCGCTTCGATGCGGCGGGGGAGATCATCCTGCTCGAAGATCAGGACCGCAAATCATGGGACCAGAAATTGATCGCGGAAGGTCTGGCCCTGATCGACAAGGCGATGCGCCATAACCGTCCGGGTCCTTACCAGATACAGGCCGCCATTGCCGCCACCCATGCGCGCGCCGTGACCGCTGCCGACACTGACTGGGCGCAGATCGATCACCTCTATCGCGGCCTGGAACGTATGCAGCCTTCTCCTGTGATCACGCTCAATCGCGCCGTGGCGGTCGCCAGGCTGGAAGGGCCTGAAGCCGCGCTGGCCATGATCGAGCCTCTGGAAGACCGCTTGTCCGGCTATTTTCATTTTTTTGGAGCCCGCGGCGCCTTCCTGCAGCAGTTGGGCCGAACCGCAGAGGCGCGTACCGCCTTCGATCGGGCCACCGCACTGGCCAACACACCCGCCGAGGCCGCCCATATCCGCCGCCATCTCGACCGGCTGACGGCGGATGGTTGAAAAAAGTTTCGCTGGGCTGTCGGGCGAACCCCGCCTGGTCCGTCCTTGAGCCATAACGCATGCAAAGGAGATTTCCATGGCGGAGAATGCGATAGTGAAGGGCGGCGTTGTCGCCTATTTGTCGGTCGATGGCGCGGTCAAGGCGGCGGAGCTTTATCAGAAAGCATTCGGAGCCGAGCTGGCCCAGATCTATCCGCCCGACGACAAAGGCCGCACCATGCATGCCCATCTCTATATCAATGGGTCCTCGGTAATGCTGAGCGACTTCTTCCCCGAACACGGCCATTCCATGGTGCAGCCGGCTGGTTTCTCCTTCATGATCATGACGCCGCAGATCGACGCGGACTATCAGCGTGCGGTCGATGCGGGATGCACACCCATCATGCCCCCCGCTGACATGTTCTGGGGCGACCGCTATGGCCAGTTGAAAGACCCGTTTGGTGTCACCTGGGCGATGAACCAGCCGGGCGCGAAAAGTTAGCGCTGCGTTCGCGGGAGCAGAACTTCCTTGGAGGTTCTGCTTTCTCGCACACGAATACGCGATATGGCGCTTGCGCGCGGTCTTTCCCCTCCGCACAATCCCTGAATGAGCATTTACATCGGCGTCGGCGGCTGGGTTTACGAACCCTGGCGCAACAATTTCTATCCCAAGGGCCTCCCGCAGAAGCGCGAGCTGGAATATGCCGCCGGCAATCTGACCGCCATCGAGATCAACGGCACCTATTACGGTTCCCAGAAGCCGGACAGTTTCGCGCGCTGGCATGACGAAACGCCGGACAAATTCGTATTCACCCTGAAAGGTCCGCGCTTCGCCACCAACCGCCGCATCCTGGCCGAGGCGGGCGGCTCCATCGACAAATTCTTCGAAAGCGGCGTCACGCGGCTGAAGACCAAGCTGGGTCCGGTGAACTGGCAGTTCATGGCCACCAAACAGTTCGATCCCGCAGATTTCGGTGCCTTCCTGGAACTTCTGCCGAAAAAGATCGACGGTATTGCCATCCGCCATGCGGTGGAGGTGCGCCATCCCAGCTTCGCCAACAAGGACTTCATCGCGCTGTGCCGCGCCCACGATGTCGCCATCATCACGGCGGGCGACAGCGAATTTCCGATGATGGCCGATGTCACTGCGCCTTTCGTCTATGTCCGGCTGATGGGCACTCAGGCCAGGGAAAAGAACGGCTATCCAATGTCCGCCATTAAGACATGGGCCGCCCGCGCGCGGGATTGGGCCGCCGGTTCCGCTCCGAAAGACCTGAAACTGTTAGACAAGCTGCATCCGGCGAAGAAGCGGGATGTGTTCATGTTCATCATCAGCGGCGCCAAGGAGAAAAACCCTGCCGCCGCCATGGCGCTGATTGATGATCTGAATAGGGCGTTTTAGGTTTTTTCCCAGACGCAATAGCGCAATTCGCGGCGTGCCCGGAAGCCCAGCCGTTCATACATCGCGATCGCCGCCCGGTTGTCGGGATAGACATGCAGGAACGGCGTTTCACTGCGCCTCATGATGTTTGCGCCCACCGCCCGCATCAAACCCGCGGCATAGCCACGCCCCCGAAAGTCGGGATGTGTGCAAACGCCG
>JAFIHO010000328.1 GCA_017849395.1 Hyphomicrobiales bacterium | reverse complement strand
ACGCGCCGCCACCACCGAGGACCTCTATCTGTTCAGCCGCAAGCTGGCAGGGGTGGTGAGCCTGGACGATCTGCTGTGGGCGACCGCATACCAGATGGCGCATATGCTGGGGCTGCATGTTGTGCTGTTGCTGCCCGACGGCGAAAGCCTGACGGTGCGCGCGGGCTATCCCCCGGAGGATGTTCTGGATGAGGGCGACCGCGCCGCGGCGGCATGGGCGTTCGAGCATGGCACGCCGGCCGGGCGCGGGGCGGATACATTGCCGGGCGCGCGGCGGCTGTTCCTGCCGATGAAGACGGGACGCGGCGCGGTGGCCATTGTCGGGCTGGACAGCGACAAGACGGGACCGTTGCTGACGCCGGACCAGAAGCGCCTGCTGGACTCCCTGTCCGATCAGGCGGCGCTGGCCATCGAGCGCATCCATCTGGCCGAGGAGATGGACCACGCCCGCATCGCCGCCGAGACGGAGAAACTGCGCGCGGCGCTGCTGACCTCGATCAGCCATGATCTGCGCACGCCGCTGGCGTCGATCCTGGGGTCGGCATCCAGCCTGCGCCATTATCGCGGCGGCATGAGCGTGGCGGAACAGGATGAGCTGATAGGCACCATCCAGGACGAAGCGCAACGGTTGAACCATTTCATCGCCAATCTGCTGGATATGACGCGGCTGGAATCCGGGGCGCTGGCGCCGAAGTTGCAGCCGGTCGATCTGGGCGATGTGGTGGGTTCGGTGCTGCGGCGCGCCGCCGCGCTGTTGAAACAGCATCGGGCGGTGACGGAGATCGAGCCGGGCCTGCCGATGCCCAGGCTTGATCCGGTGCTGTTCGAACAGGTTCTGTTCAACCTGATCGACAATGCCGCCAAATATGCGCCGCCCGATACCATCATCACGGTGCGGGCGCGGCGCGAAGGCCGCCATGTGCGGCTGTGGGTGATGGATGAAGGCGACGGCATCCCGGAAGACGATCTGGAACGCATCTTCGACAAATTCTACCGGGTGCACGCCACCGATCGCAAACGCGCCGGGACCGGGCTGGGCCTTGCCATCAGCCGCGGCTTCATCGAGGCAATGGGCGGCAGCATTTCCGCCGCCAACCGCAGCGATCGCAGCGGCGCGGTGTTCACCATCACCCTGCCGGTGGCGTCATGACCCCTGCCCGCATCCTGATCGTCGATGACGAGCCGCCTATCCGGCGTTTCCTGCGCACGGCGTTGTCGGCGCAGGATTACCGTGTGGAGGAAGCCGCGGACGGGGAGATGGCGCTCGATTTCCTGAAACGCAATCCGGTCGATCTGGTCATTCTCGATCTTGGCCTGCCGGGCATGGGCGGGCTGGAGGTGGCGCGGTCCTTGCGCGAACGCGGCGTGGCGACGCCGATCATCATCCTGTCCAGCCGCGATGACGAGGCGGGCAAGGTGGCGGCGCTGGATCTGGGTGCGGACGATTATGTCAGCAAGCCCTTTGGCATGGAGGAATTGTCGGCCCGCATCCGCGCCGCGCTGCGCCATCGCATGCAGCAGGATGGCGCACAGCCGGTGTTTCGCAGCGGCCCCCTGGTCTTCGATCAGGTGCGGCGGCTGGTGACGGTGTCAGGGCAGACGGTGAAGCTGACGCCGCGCGAATATGATCTGCTGGCGCTGCTGGTGCGTCATGCGGGCAAGGTGCTGACCCACAAATTCATCCTGCGCGAAGTGTGGGGCGGCGAAACCGACGTGCAGTATCTGCGCATCTATGTCCGCGCCTTGCGCCAGAAGATCGAGGCCGATCCCGAACAGCCCACCCTTATCCTGACCGAACAGGGCGTCGGATACCGGCTGCGCGCGGACTAGCCTTGCAACAGGGACAGGATCACCGGCTCCCACACCCACAGGGTGCAGACGAAAAAGGCGATCGCGACCAGCGACTGGCTGGACAGGCCGCCAATGTCGCGCGGCGAGACGACGGTCGTTTCCTCGAAAACCAGTGGCATGCCATTCCTCCGACCCCGGCAGCCTAGGGGGACGGATCGGAACGGGAATTTAAGTCAATCGGCGGCATTTTAACTTTCGCGGTCAGAGCGGGCGCACTTTCAGCCTTGAGCCGCCAACGCCCGTCACCACGATCTTCGCGCCGCGCCGCAGCACGCTGCCGCCGTCCAGGTCGGCGGCCCATTCCTTGCCGTCCACGATGACGCGGCCCGCACCGGCCGCGAAATCTTCCACCGCGACGCCTTCACTGCCCCACACGCGTCCGGTGTTGTCATTGATGTCGGCGCCCGGAGCGCCGAGCCGGGGAAAAAAGCGGCGGCCCAGCAAGGTGGTGACGATGGTGAGCAGGGCAAAGACCACAAGCTGCACCGGCAGGCTTGGTGCGAACAGCCAGGCGAACAGGGCGGTGACCGCCGCCGCGCCGGTAGGCCATAACAGCCAGCCGGAGGTGGTCGCCACTTCCGCCGCCAGCAGCACACCGCCGATGGACAGCCACAGCAGCGGGGGATTGTGCGACAGCCAGTCCATCGCTCAGCTCCCCACGGAGGGAATTTGGCGGCGGGGCGTTGCGGGGGGCGATGGGGGCGGCGTATCGCGGCTGATGGATTTCACCAGTTCGCCGATGCCCGCGATGGAGCCGGTGATGCCCGCCATGTCGGCGGGGACGATCACGGTTTTCTGCTGCGGGCTGCTGGCCAGTTGCGCGAAGGCATCGACATATTTCTGGGCGACGAAATAATTGATGGCGTTGACGTCGCCCTTGGCAATGGCGTCGGACACAAGCGCGGTCGCCTTGGCTTCCGCCTCGGCGGCGCGTTCGCGCGCTTCGGCGTCGCGGAAGGCGGCTTCGCGGCGGCCTTCGGCCTGGAGGATGGCGGACTGTTTGGCGCCCTCCGCACGCGCGACGGCGGCCTGGCGCTCGCCATCCGCCTCGGTGATGACGGCGCGGCGTTCGCGCTCGGCCTTCATCTGGCGCGCCATGGCGTTGGTGATGTCGGGCGGCGGGACAAGATCGCGGATCTCGATGCGCGCCACCTTCACGCCCCAGGGATTGGTGGCATGGTCGATGGTGGACAGAAGCTTGGTGTTGATGGCGTCGCGCTGGGACAACACTTCGTCGAGATCCATGGAGCCGACCACCGTGCGCAGATTGGTTTGCGACAATTGGGTGATGGCGAAGGTGAGGTTGTCCACGCGATAGGCGGCCTGGGCTGCGTCCATGATCTGGATGAACACGATGGCATCCACCCGAACCGCGACATTATCCTTGGTGATGACATCCTGCTGGGGCACGTCCAGCACCTGTTCCATCATGTTCACCTTGTGGCCGACACGTTCCACGAACGGTGTCAGGAAGGAGATGCCGGGCTTGAGGGTGCGTGTGTAGCGGCCGAAGCGTTCCACCGTGAATTCGCGCCCCTGGGGCACGATCTTGATGGCGGAAAACAGGATGATGAATGCCAGAAAGACCAGCACCATGGCGAAAAGGGGCAATGAGCCACCAAACATGCCGACCTCATCCATGACATCCCGCTCCTGATTTGTCCGGAGCAGTATGGCATTAAATGCGCGGCGTGTCAGACCGGCATCTTGCGCCTGGTATATTCGCGGCCGATCAGCGCCGAGCTTTCGGCGCATTCGATCACCTTGGCGCCCAGCTTGATGGAATCCACCACGGTTTCGGGGATGGCCGTGTCCAAGAGCCCCACGCCGCTGGCCTTGCAGGCGGCCGCGACGCGCAGGCGCGCCTCGCGCACATTGGGCGCGATGCTGGCCGGGACGCTGTATTCGGTGGCGCGCGGCACCGGCGGATCGGGGAAGAAGGACAGGCCGTTCAGCGACATCGCCATGTCGCCCGGGCCCCATTCCGCGAAGGCGACGCCGGGGACGGCGAAGGTCTTCTCGACATTCTCCAGCGCCCATTTGTCTTCGATCTTCAGGCCCAGCATCAGTTCGCCCTGTTTGTTCATCGGCCATACATCGGCCAGGCGGACATAGCGGTTGGGGTTCACGCCCCAGATGCGGGATGCGAAACCCTGGCTGCCGGAGCCGCGCAGTCCTTCTCCCTCATAGGCAAGACCGCCGAGCGATGATCTGGCAGAGGCGGGATAGGGAAAGGGATAGCGCATCGCCTGCACCGCCGCCGCCACCGCCTGGGGATCGCGTGCGTGGCAGAGATTCACGCCCATCACGCCCGTGGCCAGAATCTGCGCGATCATCCAGCTATTGGCTTCCACATATTCCTTGCTGAGGCCAAGCACCGGCATGGGGCAGAAGGTGGCGGGCGTGCGATGGCCGCTGCGGGTCGGGCCGCCATCCACCAGGCCGCGCATGAAATTGCGCACATCGCCCAGGTCGAAACAGGCATGTTCGAGATCGATGCAGATGCAGTCGGCCCAGGTCTGGGCCATCTTCTTGCCCATCTCATAGCCGTTGCCCTCCCCTGTCGGGCCCCAGCTGACGTAATACATGGGCTGGCCGTCTTCCCAGAGCTCGATACATTTGTTGAGGCGGCGCGGCTTGTAGTTGGGATCGACCGTGGCGGGCTGCTTGCCCGACCAGACATAGCGCGGCTGCTGCGCGCCGGCGGGAGGCGTGGCGGGGGCCGGTTGCTGCTGGGCCATCGCTTCGGAAGCGGCCAGCCCCAGTCCGACACTTGCGGCCAGGAAATCTCTTTTCTTTATGTCCGTGATGTTCGTCCTCCCGCTGTTGTGAAAACCAGGCCCGTGCGGTGCGCAGCAAACGCTGCCGCACCGGCCTGATCAAGTGCGGAGATTATCCATTCGGCATGGAATGGTGCGTTCATCGTGGCGCGCGTCGGGATTCAGCATGGCGCAGGCCTTGCGTGGAACCAACCATTCCGTATTTCAGACCTGAAAAGGGAGATCGGGTGCGCCGCGAAGCCCTGAGGCTATGGCGCCGCTACCACCGGCGCACGCGGCCTACATCGACATGCACGAAATCCGACGCGGGATAATATCCGACGCCGCCTGCTTTGAGCGCCAGAGCCGTGTCGCGGAGGGACGCGAGGCGGCGGCCGGGCACGCGGATGTCGATCGCCATGCCCTGCATGTGCAAACTTTTGGTGGCGACACCGGAATGCGCATTCTCGCCGCGCAGCCGCGCATTGGTCGCAGGGGAACGATAGCCCGAGATCACGCCGAACGGCACCGACGTTTCGAGATTCTGGCGCAGCAGCGCGAGCAAATCCAGCAGCCGCGGATCGATGGGATGGACATCGCCGGAGCGGAAATCGCGCAACACGTGATTCACTTGCGCCAAGGCGTCCTGCACATACCGGCCTTGCTGCCAATATTCGATCAGAAGCTTCTCGCCGGTGTGAAGATTGTCCAGCGCCACGCTGCGTGAAGAGCCAAGCGCCGCAAGTGCGGGAGAGGCCGGCGCCAACAACGCGGCACCCGCTCCCACGAGGAATTTTCGGCGTCCGAACATCATCCTGTGCTGTTTCACCTGGCCTCCCCCATGATAGCTACGGGCCTTTGCGCCTGCAATCCGCCGTTTCAGCCTCGTTTACAACCGGCCGCAGAGGCAACTTGCATCCGTTTTTCCTTCAGCGCGGCGATCAGCCTTGCATCGCGGCCGTATATGTCCGGCCTGAAATTCAGGCTGCCATCGTCACCGCCAAAGGCCGTCCAATACAGGAAATAAACCGGCAGCGTTTTTGCGGCCGCAAGATATTTTGTGTCGCCTTTGTCCAGCGCCTCCGCAATGCGTTCGGAAGCCGCCGCATCGCCCAGCACATAGGTGGCCAATGGCAGGATCTCCTGCACCCGGATGCAGCCATGACTGAGAGCGCGCGCGGGCTGGTCGAAGGCGGACTTTACCGGCGTGTCATGCAGATAGACGTCGAAACGGTTCGGCAGTTCGATCTTGATGCGGCCCAGCGCGTTGTGGGGCCCCGGATTTTGCCGGATCAGATAGGGAAAACGGCTGGCCGAAACGGCGTGCCAGTCGATACGCAGCCCCTGAGGATCGCCGGGAGGACCGTTCACCAGCACCATGTCCTGCGAGGCGAGATAGTTGGGATTCTTCCGCAGCTTGGGCAGGATTTCCTTGACCGCGATGGAGGACGGAACATTCCAGGGCGGGTTGATGGTGACGCCCGCGCCCTGCGCGCGCAGGATCGGGGTAGGATTGCGGACACGCCCCACCACGACGCGCGAAGCAAGCACCACGCGACCGCCGAGCAACAATTGCAGTTGCGCGTCCGGCACATTGATCCAGATGCGATCAGGCTCAAGATTTCGAGGCAGCCAGCGCCAACGCTCCATGTTGGCCAGGATCGTATCCACCCGCGCCGCGGCGGTGATGTTGAGCGCCGCGCGGGTTCTTGCGCCCACGACGCCGTCCTCCACAAGACCGCTGCGGGCCTGAAACCGCTTTACCGCATCGGCAAGGTTCGTTTCGGCCGTGACGCTTTCGTCCTCAACCGCCAGACGCCGGCGCAGCAGCGGCGCATGAAGGCCGGTGAATGCCGCGGGCGCGGCATCCGGCAACAGCGGCCATCCGCCCTGCTCTGCAATGGCGCGGTAGCGTGCGAGCGCGGCCTTCAGCCGGACATAATCCGGGTGTGGCGGCGCCATGCCGAAAAGCAGCGCGGACAGGTTTCCGCGCGCGATGGCGGCATCGAGGGCGGAGGGATCGACGCGGGGAGCAGGCAGCGAGACATCCAGGTCTATCGCCTTCAATCCCGGCCGTCCGGCTGATACGTCCCGCATGTATCGATCGAGCACCGCCCGGGCTTCCGGGCTATCCGGGGCGGTGTTGCGCGGCAACGCATACGCGCTGGGATCAAGCCCTTCCTGATCGGCGCGGGCGAGGATCGCAAACGCGCGCTCGGTGTCGGAGCTTTGATAACGAACCGGCTGGGCACCGGCGGGAACCAGCAAGAGCGCGGCAAACAGCGGGACGATGCGGATGATGGACATGATGTTGCGGCGGCGCGGACGCTCCAGCCGACGGCGGGAGCGTCCTGGTGGGATCGGATCAGGCCGCCTTCACCTCGATCTTCCGGACATTCTGGCTGGCCGCGGTCTTGGGGATATTGATAGTCAGCAGACCATTGTTGAACCTGGCCTCGATCCTGGTCTTGTCGGTGGCGGCGGGCAGCGCGAACATGCGCTGGAAGGAACCATAGCTCCGCTCGGAGAGATAGTGGTTTTCCGCCTTCTCTTCCTTTTCGTGGTGCTTCTCGCCCTTGATCACCAGCGTATCGCCATCCATGCTGACATCGATGTTCTTTTCATCCACGCCGGGTAATTCCGCGGTTATGACATAAGTCTTGTCATTCTCGCGGACGTCCACTGCCATGGCGGCAAAGCCGCGATCCTGGCCAAGGAGGCGCTGGACACGGCCGAACGGGTCGAGCGCCAGGCTGTCGAAGCCGTCGGAGAACCTGTCGAACAGCCGGTCAACTTCGCGGCGGAAGCTGCGCCAGGTATCGGGCACCGGTGGAGCGGAAGCCTTACCCTGCTTGATATCGATATGCTTGCTCATGACGCCTCCTCTATTGTTCCCGTGACATAGAAGACCCGCCTCCTGCCGCCAGCCTTGATCTGGCGCAAGGAAAGATGCGTGCCGCCATTTTAGCCTGTTTTTCGGGTTTAGCGGAAGACATTGTGATGTCCGAGATTTTTCACAAAGTCGTCTGGATCGATCATCGCAGCGCACGCCTGTATGATTTCACGCGCGATGCGCTTCAGGAAACGGCGGCGGT
>JAFIHO010000327.1 GCA_017849395.1 Hyphomicrobiales bacterium | reverse complement strand
GGCAAGTTTGGTGATGTGGTTCAGGGCTATGACTCGTTTTCGGATTATCTGAGCCCGGTCAAGGGCGGCAGTTATGGTGCGCTTCTGGGCCGCTATGCCAACCGCATCGCGGGGGCGAAGTTCATGCTGGATGGCCGGGAAGTGAAGCTGACGCCGTCCGGCGGCGGCAATTCCATCCATGGCGGGCCGGTCGGTTTTGGCAAGCGCGTATGGACGGCGACACCGCATGACGGACGCAATCCGGCTCTGACACTGGAATTGACCAGCGCCGATGGCGATCAGGGGTTTCCCGGCAGGCTGCACGCCATCGTGACCTATACGATCACCGGCACCACGCTGCGCATCGAATACCGGGCCACCACGGACAAGCCGACGGTGGTGAACCTGAGCAATCATTCCTTCTTCAATTTGCGCAATGCGGGCGACATCAAAGGGTATGAGGTGCAGCTTTTCGCGGACCAGTATACGCCCGCGGGCGCGGGGCTGGTGCCGACCGGAGAGATCGCATCGGTGGATGGCACGCCGTTCGACCTGCGTCAGCCGACCGTGATCGGGCCGCGGTTGGAGTCAGCCGATCCGCAGATTCAGATGGCGCATGGCTATGACCATAATGTCGTCATTCGTGGAAAGCCCGGCACCTTGCGCCGGGCGGTGAAGGTGCATGATCCCGTCAGCGGGCGAACCGTTGAGGCCTGGACCACCCAGCCGGGCATGCAGTTCTATACATCGAACAATGCGAAGGCGGTGACGGGCGGGGGCGGGGCGCAGTTCGGTCCCTACACTGCGATCTGCCTGGAGATGCAGCACTTCCCCAATTCGCCCAACCAGCCGGAATTTCCATCGACCGTGCTACGGCCCGGACGCGCGATGCATGAAGTGACGGAGTATCGCTTCAGCGCGGAGTGAGGCGATTGCCGATACGCTGCCGCTATCGGTCCCCTCAGTCGGATTCACTTGTCAAACAGCGCGCGCGGGGAACATCCCCTTGCGACAGGAGAGACAAGGTAGGTGTTATTTTTACGGGCGCCAGATGGGGACAAGGATTTCCCCGCGCTATCCTGGGCGGAGTATTGAAAAGACTGAAGCATGTCTGCGCAAATCCCCACCATGTCCCGCGCCGGATCGCGGTCTTGCGCGCGGCGACAGACAAAAAAGGGCGGCCATGGCCGCCCTTGTTGCACGCGGGTCGGACACCTTTATCGGTGGAAGCGGCCCACATAGGCCGCCTTGGCGAGGACATGGCCGTCCATCGCTTTCAGGATTTGGTCACGCACCGGCACTTCGGTGGACGGCGCGGGCAGCTTGATGTCCAGCGCGTAGAGTTCGAAGACATAATGATGATACGGACCCTTGGGCGCGCCCATGCCCAGATAGCCGATCTTGCGGCCCGCCTGGGTCAGCGGGTTCAGGGTGCCATCCGGCAGTTGCGCGACGGCGGGCACGCCTTCGGGCAGGCCTTTCGCCGTGGCGGGAATATTGATCAGCATCCAGTGCAGATTGTCCGGGCCGGTTGGGCGCGGCAGCGTATCCACATCGTGCATGATGAGTGTGAAGCTTGCCGTGTTGGCCGGCGCATTTTCCCACGACAGCGCGGGTGACACGGGGTTCGGCGCGTTTTGGGTGTATTTGTCGGGGATGACACCGCCATCTTCGAATGCCGTGCTGGTCATCACCATGGCTGGCGCGGGTGGTGTTGCCGGCGCTTGCGCGCCCGCAGCGGCGATGGACAGAAGCAGCGCGCCAAGCGCGAGGATGCGGATGTCGGACATCATGGGCAGTCTCCAGATTTCGCACTATTTCGCATGGCGAGCGCGGCATCGCCCTTACCTGGTCGCGAACATAGATGACTTCGCATTCACACGCGACAGATTTTGGGGGACACGCGATGAAAAGACCTATTGCGGCGTCAGCTTGAGAAGTTTGCTGGTGGGATTGGTGTGCGCGCTGATCGAGGCGCTGCCGCTGTCGGTCAGCACATAGACCGCGCCGTCCGGGCCCACGCGCACATCGCGGATGCGGGTCTTCAGATCGGTCAACAGCGGTTCTTCCGCCACCACCTTGTCATTGCGGATTTCCAGCCTGGTCAGCAGATTGCCGCGCAGGCCGCAGACGAACAGGCTGTTCTTCCAGGCGGGAAAAAGATTGCCAGTATAGAAAGCCATGCCTGAAGGGCCGATGATTGGGTCCCAGTAATAGACCGGCTGCTCCATGCCCTTCATCGCGGTTTCGCCATCGCCGATCGGGCCGCCGGGATAATCGATGCCGTGGGTGATATAGGGCCAGCCGTAATTCTTGCCCTTCTCGATGATGTTGAGTTCGTCGCCGCCGCGCGGGCCGTGCTCGGTCTCCCAGATCTTGCCGGTTTTCGGATCGACGGTCATGCCTTCCTGGCTGCGGGTGCCGAAGGCCCAGATCTCCGGCAGCGTGTCGGCGGAACCGATCCAGGGATTGCCTGCCGCGGGTTTGCCGTCCTGGGTGATGCGGATGATCTTGCCCAGATGCTGGTCGGCGCGCTGCGCCACTTCCCAGGGCGGCGAATCCGAACGGTCACCGATGGGCAGGATGAGATTGCCGCCCTTGTCGAACACGATGCGGCCGCCGGTCTTGCCGCCCAGGCGCTTGGACGGCCAGGCGGGGATGGAACGGAAGATCACTTCCGCGCCTTCCACTGCCGTCGCGTCCGCATTCAGCCGACCGCGTCCGACATAGGTGTTGCTGTTGGTGGTGCCGTTATATTCGAAGAAGGCGAAGAAGATGCGGCGGCTGCGCGCGAAATCGGGCGCGAGCGCCACATCGAGCATGCCGATGCCCTGTTTGGTCGAGGACAGATTCTCCAGTCCCTTGATCGGCGCGGACAGATTGTTGGCCTTGTCCAGAACGCGGATCGTGCCGGGCAGCCTTTCGGTGATCAGGATTTTTCCGTCCGGGAGGAATGCAAGATTCCAGGTGGCATACAGCTTGTCGGTCAGCACCGTGACCTTGAACGGAACGCTTTTCCTGTAGGGCGCGCGGGTCTGTTCGGGGAATAGCGGCCTGTCGTCCGCCTTTTCCGGCGGGCGTGTCTCGATGGGCTGGCCGTCGACTGTGCGCCAGTCCGGCGTGCCGGGCGCGGCGCTTTGCTGCGCCAGACCGGGAGAGGCCGCCAGCAACAGGCCCGCCGCGAGTATGCGCAATTTCATAGTCATCTCCTTCAAGGGTCGAGACCCAGCGCCAGGGCTGGATTGGTTTTTGCCATCTGGTTCACCTCTGCCACGGTGAAACCGGCGGCGTGCAGTTTGTTCATGAAATCCAGCAGGCCCTGGGGCGGAGACGGCCGCGGGTTGTCGCCCGGCGCGGCCAGACCGCCCAGATCGGTGGCGATGATGCAGGAACGGGGACCAATGGCTCTTATCGCTTCGGCATATTTCGCGACGGTCAGCGTGGCGTTGCGCGACAGGGTCGCGCCATAGACGAATTCCAGATACGCGCCCATCGAGGCCGCTTCCTGCATCTGGAGGATGGTCATGTTGATCGGGTCGCCCATCGCATGGGTGACGACGATATGCTTCACGCCCCGCGCCTTGGCTTCGCGGATCACCAGCAGCGCCTCGGCGGCGGAGACATGACCCGTCTCCAGCACCAGTTTCGGATTGGCGGCGATATAATCGATCAGTTCGACAACACCGGGCAGCAGTTTGCCATCCTTCAATACGGATACCTGCGGCCCCCTGCCCTTCATGGCATTCTCGGCATCGAAGGTCGGCAGCCAGATCACCCGCCCATAGCCGCCCTTGGTGTTGGCCATGTGCTTGACGGCTTCCAGATTGATGCCGCCCACCGCGAGGTCCTGGGTCACGCCGCCGAACAGTTCGATGCCCGGCACCTGTTTGCGCACCAGATAGACCAGCGAGGCGGTGCTCTCCCAGTGGTTCTTCATGACCAGGCCGCGCATGTCCATTCGCTTCGCCAGACGCGCCAGATCGTCGGCATCCATGTCACGCGGCACGCGATCGGGTCCCGTATGGACATGGAAATCGATTGCGCCCCGGAGGTTCATATCCTGCGCGGGTTGCGCCAGAGCGGGTGCGGCCAGCAACATCAACCCGAGCGCCACCAAGGATGAGATCATGCCCGTCTTGCCGCTCATCTCTCCCCCTGGTTTTTCCGGTCGGCCCGGCCTTTGGGTGAGATTATCGCCCGTCCGGCATGGCTGCAAATCGGCGCGGTCCCCCTTATAGTAGGACAAAACAGGCCGATCCGGGGGAGACATGAAACGCTTACTATTTGCCGCATTCGCGGTGCTGATGCCGCTGTCGGGGGCGCTGGCGGCGGACTATGTGCCGCCGAAGGGCGACAAATGGGCGACCCAGACGCCCAGCGATGCGGGCTTCGACGCCGCCGGGCTGAAGGCCGCCATCGATTTTGCGGTGGGCGCGGAAAACAAATATCCGCCCGAACTGGCGCAGCATGTCGATATCCGCGACCTGCGCGTTTCCATTCCGCTCAAATATGTAGGCGAGGCTTTCTCCTCGCCCATCGGGCCGCTCAAGGCCCACGCGCCCGCCAATGGCATCATCCTGCGCCATGGTCGCATCGTGGCGGAATGGGGCCGGGTGCATGATGTGGACATGACTTTTTCCGTCACCAAGACATTCGTGTCCTCGGTGGCAGGCGTGGCGTTCGACAAGGGCATGATCAAGAGCGTCAACGACCGCGTGATCGATTATGTGCGCCCGACGCCCGACTATATGCTGCCGCACAATCAGCCCATCACCTGGGACAACATGCTGCGCCAGACCAGCGGCTGGGAAGGCACGCTGTGGGGCAAGCCCTGGTGGGCGGATCGGCCCGAAGCGGGCAAGCCCTGGAGCGAGCTGGTCAAGGGAGCGCCGCCGGTTGGCAAGCAATGGAAATACAATGATGTGCGGGTGAATGCGCTGGCGCTGGCGTTGACGCATCTGTGGAAACGTCCGCTGCCGGAGGTGATGAAGGAATATGTCGGCGATCCCATCGGCATGTCCGACACCTGGCACTGGGAAGGCTATGACAATAGCTGGACCAGCATCGACGGGAAGCGCGTGAAAGTGGTGAGCGGCGGCGGCCATTGGGGCGGCGGCATGTTCCTGTCGGCGCGCGACCAGGCGCGGCTGGGCCTTCTGGGCCTGCGCAAGGGCAAATGGGGCGACAGGCAGATCCTGTCCGACAAATGGGTGACGATGGCGAGCACCCCGACCGGCCCCAATCCCGGCTATGGCTATTGCAACTGGTTCCTCAACACGGGAAAGAAGATGTATCCGGCGGCGCGCGAGGACAGCGTCGCCTTTGTCGGCGACGGCAGCAACATTATCTTCATCGACTATGAGCATGACATCGTGGCAGTGGTGCGCTGGATCGACGGCGCCCAGATGAAGGAATTTGTGCGCCTGTTGCTGGCGTCCATTCGCAATGAAGGAAAAAACGGATGAAGCGTAGAGATTTTCTGCTGGCAGGCGCCGGATTTGCGGCCGTGCCGGGTGCGGCCCGAGCCGCCGGATGGAACGAGGCCAAGCTGCAAAGCGCGGCCGATGTGATGAATGCATGGGTGGGCGACGGGCGGGTGGCAGGCGCGTCGATCCTGGTGACGCAAGGGGCGCAGCGTTTCGCGCGCGACTTCGGGACCGCTAAGGGAGCCGATCCGGTGTTCCTGCTTGCGTCCATCACCAAGCCGATGACGGCGGCCGCGGTGATGACCCGGGGGGATGCGGGCGCCCTGAGTCTCAAGGACAAGGGGGTGAAGTGCTTCCCGC
>JAFIHO010000326.1 GCA_017849395.1 Hyphomicrobiales bacterium | reverse complement strand
CATAGTTGAAGCTGGACCAGAAGCCGCGATGCGACTTGCCCGCCATCTCGCTCATATAGGTGGCGCTGGCGCCATATTCGCCGCCCAGCGCAAGACCCTGCAGCAATCGCGCCATCACCAGGATCGCCGCCGCCGCCACGCCTATCGTGGCCGCGCCGGGCGAAAAGGCGATCACCAGCGAGCCCAGGCACATCAGGATGACCGACAGCTTCAGGGCTTTCTTGCGCCCATACTGGTCCGAATAGCGGCCCATCATCCAGGCGCCCAGGGGACGCGCGAAAAAGCCCACCGCGAACACAGCGGCGGTGTTCAGAAGCTGCGCAGTCGGATTGCCCTTGGGAAAGAACACCGGCGCGAAATACAGCGCCGTGGTGGCATAGGCGTACCAATCATACCATTCGACCAGGTTGCCCATCGATCCCGCGATGATCGCGCGCAGCCGCCGGTATGTGGTTAATTCCCCAGCCATGAATATCCCCTGTAAACGCCTTGTTTTGTTTCTGACCGATAACTGCCCCGCCAATGTGGCACAAGATGGCCCCGCCCGCGCAGCGTAAAAGTGTGTAGCGCCCCTTCCGCGCCCTAGCGGCGAATCTGGGCCAGCACGTCTTTGCGCAGCTTGGCGACGATATTGTATTCGGAATCGACCACCTCGGCGATCTGGTACTGCATCGCGGTTCCCAGCACGGCGGCGATTTCGGCCTGGCCAAGCCCGTATGTTTCCGCCAGCCAGCGCGCCATGCCCGTGGTGGCCTGCTTGAGGGAATCGTCCATCGACGATCCCGCGCCCATCACCATCACATAGGTCTCGTCCTCGACCCAGGCCTGGCCCAGCGTCTTGCCTTCGACCAGCTCGACGGTGAACTGCACGTCCAGCGATGTTTCCAGCCCTTGCCCGGGCAGTTCGCCATCGCCCTGCACGGCATGGCCGTCACCGATGTACAGCAGCGCCCCCGGCTGGAACACGGGCAGATGCACGGTCACGCCCTCGCGCATTTCCCGGAAGTCCAGATTGCCGCCATAGGGTCCCAGCCGCCCGCTGCCGAACGTCTCGTCGCGCGGCAGGGCGACGCCGATGCAGCCCAGCATGGGTTGCAGCCGGACCTTGTAGTCCGCCAGCTTGTCGCCGGGCTGGGCCAGGCTGGCCACGCCCGCCGCCGCGTCGATGTTCCAGACCGCCGACCCCTGCGGGTCCCGCTTGGGCTCGGCCAGCAGATAGGAAGGCAGCAGCGCATTGGTGGAGATGGTGTTGGACTGATAGGCGGTCGCCCGGTTGGTCCGCAGCCGGTCCAGCCGGATCACCAGCGTGTCGCCCGGCATCGCGCCCTCGATATAGAAAGGCCCGGTCTGGGGATTGCCGCGCGGCGCCTTGGGCAGCCCGTCCCTGTCCTGGCCCCGGCTGTCGGCGGTGCGGGTCTTGACGCTGTCACCGGGGAAAATGCGCAGCGCGGGCGCAATGGCGGGCGAGAAGAAGGGGTAGAAGGCCTTGGGCTCGAAATCATACACCGTCGCGCTGGCAGGCTTCGCCACGGGGCGCTTGCCCGTCAGCGTGACAGGAATGCCCAGCAACTGACCTTCGCCCAAAAGTCCGGCACGGTTCAGCCGCACTGTGAGGTTGCCACAGGATGAGCCGCCATCCATGCAGGCCAGGCGGATCGTGTCCTTCTCGGCCGAGCCGCTGAAGGTCAGGCGGTTATAGCTGGCGGTGGCGCGCTCGCCGTCCACCGTGATCACAAGGCGGCCATCCTGCATCGGCAGGTAATAGTTTTTCTGCCCGTATTCGCGGACCGCCACGTCCCAGCGTCCGGCGAAATCGCCCGGCGCGGCCATCGCCGCCGTCGATACGCTGAGAAAAAGCCCTGCCAGCACGTATTTCATGCGATCCCCCTTGCGCGTTTCATCCCGCAATAGCGGCCACTATAGGGCCTGCCATGCCGGGCCGGAATGGCACCCATTCGCAGACAGGCACTGGCGCGGCTTGGTTAGATGACTATCTAACCACCGCAAGAAGGGGTCGTGCCATGTTGTCCATTCCCACCATTGATGCGCTGGTTATGTCCGGGCTGTTCGGCAGCTTCGGGCTTTGGCAGTTTTCCGGGGTCGGCGTCCGCCAGACCTACAAGGCGTGGCGCTTCCCGGCCAACACCCATCTGGTGGCCGGCGTCGCGGCGCTGCTGGTGGCCCTGTTCCTCTCCGACCCCATCACCCGCATCTGGGGCGTCATCCTGGGCGCTTTCGTGATGTTCGTGGTGATCGCGACCCTGCTGAACCATGGCAAATATGCGCTGTCCGCGTCTGGCATCGCGGTGATGGTGGCACTGGTGCCCGCGACCCTGGCGGGGCCTTTAAGCTAACCGGCGCTCGCGTCCGCCCGGCGGCATTCGGCTAGGCCGAGATCAGCGCCACGCCCGCCATGATCAGAAGGCCGCCCACGCCTTTCCGGATCAGGTTGCGCGCCGACAAATCCTCATGGCCCAGCCTTGGGAAGAACAGTGTCAGCGCGATCCCGAACGCGAACACGAAAAAGGTGGTGCTGGACGAGATTGCCGACACCACCGCCACCGGCGCCATCAGCGAAGCGTAACGCACCCCCAATCCGCCTCCCAGATTTATCAGTTCATTGGCGGCATTGACGCCGATGACCGGCCCCGGATGCTTGCGGAACAACATGAGGAACTGTCTGCGATAGCGCGGAATGGCCAGGATGGCCGCGCCGAACAGGCCCTCGCCGACGAAATTCCAGAAGGTGGTGCTCCAGAACTCGTCCCGTACCGTGAAGATCTTGAACACCACGCTGGACAGCGCCAGCACGAAGGTCGCGGCCAGCATCTGGAGCACCAGCGCCGTCTTGAAACCACCCGGACGGAAATGGGGGCCCAGCGACAGCACCAGCGCGCCCATTATCACCGCGATCACGCCGCCGCCCTGCGTCCAGCCCAATGTCTCGTCCAGGAACAGCCAGCCCAGCAGATAGGTGAACAGGGTGCTGGCCTGGAACAAGGGCGCCACCACCGAGGCCTCTTCGGTCTGGATGGCGCGCAGATAGAACAGCATCGCGCCCATATAGAGGATGCCGGACACGGTCATCACCGCGATGCTGAGCGCGGGCAGGGCGGCGACCGTGGGTGCGAAGGCCCAGATCACGGGCAGCGCCACAACACCCAATAGCGCCGTGAACACGATCAGGACGGCGGTGTCGCTGTCGTGGAAATATCTATCGACCAGATATTTGTCGATATGGGTGGACACCGCCCACAGCACCGGCCCGGAAAAGGCGTAGACCAGCCACACGCGCGTTCACCCCTCATTGTCATGCCCGCTCGCGCGGGCATGACAACCGGAACGCCTCACTCCGCCGCCAGCTTGAACGAAGCGCGCTGGTCACGCCGCGCCAGCCGGGCCAGCAGATAGTCCACATCGGCGCGGCTTTCGGCGGTGAAGGCGGGGGCGGGCTTGCGCATCACGGCGGTCTTCAGAACGCCGCGCCGCTGCAGCACATATTTGCGCACCGCCAGGCCGACGCCCGGCTGATGGTCATACCGCAGCAGCGGCAGATGCGCGTCGAACAGGTCATGCGCCTCGTCGCGCTTGCCCGCCTTGGACAGTTTCACCGTGTCCACCAGCATGTCGGGAAAGGCATAGCCGGTGTTCGCGCCATCGACGCCGCGATCCAGTTCGAAATCCAGGAACAACCCGTTGTTGCCGACCAGGATCGAAACCTTGCGCATCGATCCGTCCTTCTCCCAGGCGCGCAACTGGGTGATCTTGTCCAGGCCGGGCCAGTCCTCATGCTTGATGATGGCGAGCGACGGATGCTCCGTCACGACCTGCTTCACCAGTTTCGACGTCATGGTGACGCCGGTCGAGAAGGGATAGTCCTGCAACACCCACGGCACGTCACTGCCCACCGCCTCGACGGCGTTGCGGAAATAGGCCGCGATGGAATCGTCGGTCTTCAGGCCCGCGCCCGGCGCGATCATCACGCCCGCCGCGCCCAGATCCATCACCTTGCGCGCCAGCGAACGCATCGCCGCAAAGCCCGGCGCCGAAACGCCCACGATGATCTGCTTGCCGCCCGCGCGCTTGATCACGCGCGACGCGACCGCCAGCGCCTCTTCGGCATCCAGCTTGGGCGCTTCGCCCAGCACGCCCAGCACGGTGAAGCCGTTGCAGCCGCATTCGAAATAGAAATCGGTCATGCGGTCCACCGAATCCCAGTCGATGGCGCCGCCATCCAGGAACGGGGTCGGGGCGATGGCGTAAACGCCGGTGGCGTTGGTGTCGAGTTTCACGGCTAAGTCCTTTTCTTTTCGGTATCCCTGTGAGGAGGCGGAAACTATCAGCCCGCCCTTCACGTCTCAACCCGCCAGCGCGGCGTCCTTTATGGGCGGTTTTCCGTCCCATTTTGCGCCTTCCCACTTGGCCACGCTGGCGGCGGCGACGGCCGTGGCGACGGTGTTGGTGCAGGTGCGGCCCATGTCCAGGAAGTGGTCGACGCCCAGGATCAGCAGCGCGCCGGCTTCCGGCAGGTTGAAATAGGGCATCATCGCCACCACCACCACCAGCGAGGCGCGCGGGACATTCGCGATGCCCTTGCTGGCGACGAACACCAGGAACAGAAGCTGCGCGATCTGCGCGCCCGTCATCGGCACGTCATAAGCCTGCGACACGAACAGCGCCGCAAAGGTGCAATAGCACATCGATCCGATCAGGTTGAAGGAATAGCCCAGCGGCAGCACGAAGCTGGCGATGCGGTTGGGCACGCCGATCTGTTCCAGCTTGTAGAGCAGCACCGGATAGGCCGCTTCCGAACTGGTGGTCGCCAGCGCCAGCAGCGCCGGTTCGCGGATCGCCTTCATCAATTCCCATTGCTTCTTCTGCCCCAGCACCAGCGCGCCCGCGGTGAAGATGCAGGCCCACAGCACCGCCAGCGCGACATAGAAGCCGCCGACATAGGCGAAAT
>JAFIHO010000325.1 GCA_017849395.1 Hyphomicrobiales bacterium | reverse complement strand
TTCCCAGCGCGATATTGTCGGCGACGCTCTCGTCGAAAAGTATGGCTTCCTGGGTGACAAGTGCAATGGCGGCGCGAAGGGACTCGATCGTTACATCACGAATGTCCTGTCCATCGATGGCGATTAGTCCGCTTTCATTCTCGTAGAAGCGGAGAAGAAGATTGAAGATGGTGCTTTTGCCGGCGCCGGACGGCCCAACCAGAGCGATCTTTTTGCCTGCAGGTATGTCCAGATCGATGCCATGCAGGGTGGGGCCCGCATCCGCGTGATAGGCGAAGCCGACATCGCGAAATGTCACCGCCCCACCTTTTACCGTGAGTTTCTTCGCGTCGGGCCGGTCATGGATCAGGGGCTCCGCGTCGATCATCGCGAATACGCGGTGCGCTGCCGCCACGCCCACTGCGGCGGTAGGCCAGAGTTGGCTGATGATGCGCACCGGCTGTTGCGCCAGCAGCATCGCTGCCACGAAAGCGGTGAAGCGGGGGAGGGTCAGGTCCCCATGCACTGACTGCCAGCCCGCGAAGAACAAGACCAGCGCGACGATCAGGCCAACGAATATGTCAGTGGAGGGCACGCCTGCCGAGCGGGCTCGCACAGCGCGGATCAACGTCTTCAGCCGCGCCGCAAGGCTGGCGCCCACCCGGCTGGTCATGTGATCTTCCAACCCATATGCCTTGACGATGCGTCGCCCGTCCATGGCTTCGGTCAGTACCATGGACAGGTTGCCGGTTTCTTCCATGCCGCGCCGCGCCGCGCGCCGCATCGATTGGCCGAGCTTGCCCATCACCCAGGCGACACCGGGCAAGACCAGCATCGCCAACAATCCCAGTTGCCAATCGGCATGCAGCATGATCGCGGCATAGACAATCAGCGACACGAATTCGATGCCGCCTGCCGCGATGCCCTGTCCGATGGCGTCGCGCATCAGGGTGGCGTCATAGAGGAAGTTTGAGACGAACTGACCGGAATGGATGGCGTTGAGCGATGCAAGATCGCGGCGCACCAGGCTGCGGAACATGTCGCGCTGGCAATCGGCCACGACGCGCTCGGCCAGGGAATCGATCAGCATTTTGCCGCCGAAGAACGAAGCCGCACGCACCACCATCACCGTTAAGGTCAGGACCGAGATGGTCAGCAACAGGTCGGCGCGCTTGTCGACGAAGATGAGTTGCGTGGCCTGACCGAGGCCCCAGGGCAGCAGGCCGCTCATTGCGTCGGTGACGAGCATGCACAGGATGCCGAGCGCCAACGCGCCCCAATAAGGCCTGACATAATCGCGCAACAGCCGCCGTACGGCGGCCCCCGTACCAGGGTCGTTTGAGGGGATCGACATGCCGCGCCGATGTAGCATTCGCGCGCGCAGGGGTCAAAAACGCCTTGGCAGTCAGGCCCTTAGTGATTGCGCTCGTCTTCGTTCGGGTCCATCAGGCGGTGGATATGGACCACGAAATACCGCATCTGGGCGTTATCCACGGTGGACTGTGCCTTGCCGAGCCATGCCCTCTTGGCCTCGGCGAAGTTGGGATACATGCCGACATAGTCCAGCTTGGAGAGATCCTTGAACTCGATGCTGTCGGTCGATTTGAGCTCGCCGCCGAACACCAGGTGCAAAAGCTGTTTGGATTCGACTGACATGGCTGCTCCAGTTTAGATCGCGCCCATTCAAGCCGAACGGGGGCGCATTCTTAAGCCTCATTTTGTCGCATGATTGCGGATCAGCGCCAGGATTTCCGCGTACAGGGCGGGGCCCGCGGCCACCAGTCCGGGCTGTACCGCTTCGGGCCGGTTGTAGACCAGAGGCGCGCCGGACAGGTCGCTCACCAAACCGCCGGCTTCCCGCAGGATGATGTCGGCTGCGGCGAGGTCCCAGTCGCGCTTGGCGGACAGGCTGACGGCTGCGTCGGCGCTGGCATCCGCGACCAGCGCGACCCGGAGCGCCACCGAATTGGGGTTCTGCACATGCATGGGTGGCCAGGGCGGCTGCGACAGGACGGAACGGTCACCCAGCATCGCTGCGTTCTCCAGCAGGTTCCGGGCGCTGGGATGGATGGGCACGCCATTGCGCGTGGCGCCGCCGCCTTCATGCGCGGCGTAGAGTTCGTCGCTCATGGGATTGTATATCGCGCCCGCGATGGGTCGGCCCTCGGCGACCACTGCCGCGCAGACGGTGAAATGCGGGCGGCCTTTCAGGAATGCGACCGTGCCGTCAATGGGATCGACCACGAACACATTCGACTTTCCCAGGCGCGCATGATTGTCGGTGCTTTCCTCCGACAGCCAGCCATAGTCGGGGCGCGCGGCGGTCAGTTTTTCGCAGAGGAAACGGTCCACCGCCAGGTCGGCTTCGGTAACGGGGCTTCCGCCGCCCTTGCTCCAGCGCTTGTAGTCGGTGCCGAAAAATTGGCGCGCGATACTGCCTGCCTCGCGAACCGAGGCTTCGAGAAGTGCGAGATCGTCACGCGCCCGCAAGCGTCATGCCTTCGATGCGGACCGTTGGGGCATTGGTGCCCTGACGGAATTCCAGATCGCTGGCGGGGGTCAGCTTGGCGAACATATCCTTCAAATTTCCAGCGATCGTCACTTCCGATACCGGATACGCGATCTGGCCGTTTTCGATCCAGAAGCCCGCCGCGCCGCGGCTGTAATCGCCGGTCACGCCATTGACGCCCATGCCCATCAGTTCGGTGACATAGAAGCCCTGCTTGATGTCGGCCATCAGGGCATGCGGCGTCAGCGCGCCCGGCTCCAGATACAGGTTGGTGGTGGAAGGGGAGGGCGGGCCGCCGGTGCCCCGCGCCGCATGACCGGTGGTCTCAAGGCCCAGTTGGCGGGCGCTGGCGC
Source organism: Hyphomicrobiales bacterium (assembly GCA_017849395.1). Taxonomy (GTDB): domain Bacteria; phylum Pseudomonadota; class Alphaproteobacteria; order Micropepsales; family Micropepsaceae; genus Rhizomicrobium. The sequence continues at coordinate 4,127 of JAFIHO010000325.1, read as the reverse complement.
AATCCAGCAGCCAAGTGGTCAGAACGCCCTTGTCGATGAGGGCGCGGCGCTGGTTGGCCACGCCTTCACCGTCGAACGGCTTGGAGCGCAGGCCACGGATGCGATGCGGATCGTCGATGATGGTGATGCCGGGGGCGAATATCGCCTGTCCCATGCGATCCTTGAGGAATGATACGCCGCGCGCGATGGACGCGCCGGAAATCGCGCCCGCGAAATGGCCGATCAGGCTGGCCGCCTCGCGCGGGTCGAACACGACGGGCACGCTTTGCGATTTCACCTTGCGCGGGTTGAGCCGCTTCACCGTGCGTTCGCCCGCACGGCGGCCGACGGTGGCGGCGCTTTCCAGATCGCCCGCATGGCGCGCACTCGAGAAATCATAGTCGCGCTCCATGCCGGTATCTTCGCCGGCCAGCACCGCCACGCTGACGGAATGGCTGGTGCCCGCATAGCGGCCATAGAAGCCTTCGCTGGTGGCCAGCGCCACGGCGCTGCGCGAGAAGCTGGCCCCGCCCCCTTCCGAATTGGTGACGCTCTTCACGGCCATGGCCGTGCCTTCAACTTCGCGCGCCAGTTCTATCAACCGTTCGGCGGAGGGTTCGGCGGCATCTTCCAGGTCCAGCGCGGGAATGACTTTCGCCAGCCGGTCCTTCGGCGCCAGACCCGCGAACTTGTCTTCGGGGGCCAGCCGCGCCATTGCCAGCGCCCGGCCGGGCAGGGCGGCGAGGGCGTCGGCGGAGAAATCCGTCGAGGAGACGAAGGCCACTTTTTGTCCGACGAACACGCGCAGGCCCAGATCGGCGCTTTCCGCCCGTTCCAGGTCTTCGAGCCGACCGAGGCGATAGGAGACGGAGGAGGATACCCCTTCGACGAACAGCGCGTCGGCGGCGTCGGCGCCTGCCTTGCGGGCTGCGTCTATCAGGGAACCGAGGATGGTCTGGGGATCGCGGGTCATCCAGACCGGATGCCGCAAAGCGGCAGGGCCGTCAAGCAGCGGCGGGGACGCGCGCGGGAGCCGGATTTCCTGTCCACCAGCGGCGTGTCCGCTCAAGGGCCCGAAATGGGGATAAGACCACCATCGGTGGAGAGGAGGAAACGCGCGCGCGCAACAGATGGATTTCTGTTTGGCGCGATTTGGGCGGTCCCCCTCCCTCTATCCACACCCGCATCGTCTTGCGACGGATGTCCATCTTGTAACGCTTTGGCCGGGGACACTATTCTGCGGGGCAGTTTTCGCGGTTGCCGGCGGAGCGGATGGCGCCTTCTGTGCTGCGTCCGCCGGGGTGACATAGAACCTGCCTTCCTTGAAGGCCATGTAGATGTGCAGGTGTCGCAGTACGTCCATGCCGATCATCATGGGCGTGAGTTTGAAATCCTCGTCGACGCGCTTGGCGCGCCATTCCGTCTGCATCTCGGGCCGTTCCTTGCTTTTGACCTTGTCGGGCAGAAGCGCGACGTTGAGGTTGGCGACGGCAATGTCGCCGAAGGACAATCGGGAGAATTTGTACCGGTACGATATCAATGTCTCATCGCCGTTGACGATGCCGCCTTTTTCGACGCCCGGCGATTCCGGCGTGAGGCCGAGCCGGTATTTCGCGGTTTCCATGCTCATGGTGGTTCGGGTCGCGCCGGTATCGATGATCGCATCGATCTTCTTGCCGTCCAGCTCGACGGTCACCCTGATTTTGTTATCCCAAATCCTGACCGGCACCATGCCGACCACGTCATGCGGCCAATAGATGACGCGCCCATCGCAATGATCCGGCAGGAAGTAATTGAGTGTGTTCGTGCCGTAATCGAGTTCGACGTCGTACTTGTAAAGGAAATCAATGGAGAAGATGCCGTCATAGGGCTCTTCGCCCTCGCCGAGATTTGAGGTCGGGGGGATGATCATGAAGGGCAGGTTGCTGGCCCGCATTCCGCCGATATCGACCTGCTTGGCGATCACATAGCGGTCCGACATGTTCCCCGAAACGTCGTAGAGCTTCACATAGCCCTTGCGTGGTTCCAGCTTCAATTCGTCCACCACGCGGCTGGTCAACTGGGCCATATAGCCGCCGGTGTCGAGTAGAAGTTGGCGTTGCGTTCCCTCGATGGTGATCGGCACCAGCATGGCGCGGCCGTCATGGATCGGCTTCATCTGGATGCTGGCGGCCCTTTTCAGGGGACCGCAATCTTGCGCCTGTGCGCTACAGGCTGCACCTGATGCCAGAATGATCGCGCCGATCCAAAGCAACGGACCGGAGCCGCTTATGCGCCCCATTGTTACCCCCGAACCCTGACCCGGTTCGCATGAGGTCACAGGCGTGGCGCGCAATCAAGGGTTGATGCGGCGAGGCGCTACTTCCAGATCGGCTTTCCCGATCCCGGCAGGCCGAGGCTTTGCCATCTGCGGGTGACGGTGTCGATAACGTCCTGATCCATCGCGATCTTCCGGCCCCATTCGCGATGGGTTTCGGGCGGCAGCTTGTTGGTCGCGTCCAGGCCTATCTTGGAGCCGAGGCCGCTTTCGGGCGAGGCGAAATCCAGATAGTCGATGGGCGTGTGTTCGATCACCGTGATGTCGCGCGCCGGGTCCATGCGGGTGGAGACGGCCCACATCACATCCTTCCAGTCGCGCGCATTGATGTCGTCATCCACCACGATGACCCATTTGGTGTACATGAACTGGCGCAGGTACGACCACACCGCCATCATCACCCGCTTGGCGTGGCCGGGAAACGCCTTCTTCATCGACACCACGGCGATGCGATAACTGCATCCTTCCGGCGGCAGCCAGAAATCCACGATCTCCGGGAACTGCTGTTTGATGAGCGGGATGAAAACTTCGTTCAGCGCCTCGCCCAGTATGGAGGGTTCGTCCGGCGGACGCGAGGTGTAGGTGGACAGGTAGATCGGATCGCGCCGCATGGTGATGGCGGTGACGGTGAAGACGGGGAACGGCTCCACCGAGTTGTAATAGCCGGTATGGTCGCCATAGGGGCCTTCGTCGCGATAGTCGGAGAGGGACACTTCGCCTTCGATCACGATCTCGGCTTCGGCGGGCACTTTCAGCGGCTGGGACACGCAATCGGTCAGCGCCACGCGCTCGCCCCGCAGAAGTCCCGCGAACTGGTATTCCGATAATGTCTCCGGCACCGGAGTCACGGCCGCCAGGATCATGCCGGGATCGGCGCCGAGTACGGCGGCTGCGGGCAGGGGCGCGGTCTTCTCCTTGCCCCAGCGCGCATGATGCTGTGCGCCGCCGCGATGTTTCAGCCAGCGCATGATGGTCTGGTTTTTGCTCAGCACCTGCATGCGGTAGATGCCGAGATTGAAATTGTCCTCCCGCGCGCCCGATGGGCCTTTGGTCACCACCAGCGGCCAGGTGATGAGCGGCGCGGGTTCGCCCGGCCAGCAGGTCTGCACCGGCAGTTTGGTCAGGTCGATGTCATCGCCGCGCCAGACGATCTCCTGGCAGGGCGGGCGGCTGACGGTCTTGGGCTTCATCGCCAGCACGGTCTTGACCAGCGGAAGCAATTCAGCGGCTTCGCCGAAGCTGCGCGGCGGCTGGGGCTGGCGCAACTGGGCCAGGAGTTCGCCGACCTCGCGCAGGTCCGTGCCGGTGGTGCGTTCGATGCCGCCCATCGTCACGCCCATGGCGACGCGCTTCACCGTGCCGAACAGATTGGCCAGCACAGGCATCTCGCCCGGCGTGCCGTCCGCCTTGATCGGCTTTTCGAATATCACCGCCGGGCCGCCTTCGGCGATCAGGCGGGTCTGGATCTCGGTCATCTCCAGCACGGTCGAAACCGGTTCGCGCACACGGACCAGATCGCCGTCTTTTTCCAGGCGGGTAATAAAATCCCGCAGGGATTTGTATGGCATTTAGACGCTCTTGCGGACGGCTTTTACATTTTCACGCCGTGGATCGGCGGATTGTCCTCGTCCATCTTGTCGATGATACCGCGCCCGACATGGCTGCGCGAGCGTCCATAGAGGAAGTAGACCAGCAGTCCCACAGCGCCCCAGCCCGGCAGCACCAGGATCGCGGTGAGGGGCAGTTTCACATAGAGGGCTACGCAGCCGAAGATCGCCAGAGGGGCGACCAGCCAAAGGGCGGGGGTCCTGAATGGGCGTTTGCGGTCCGG
>JAFIHO010000324.1 GCA_017849395.1 Hyphomicrobiales bacterium | reverse complement strand
GCTCTTCCGATCTGCTCGCGCCGAACACGCCCCAAGCGGCTACGCCCACCACCACGGCTGTCCAGCCCAAACCGATGCCGACATTGATCATAATGGTGCGGCGGCTTTGGCGGCTCAGGCGCACACAGGTTCCCAGGCGGCGCAGATTATTGGTCATCAGCACCAGGTCGGCCGACGCCAGGGCGACATCGGTGCCTTGCGCCCCCATGGCGACGCCCACCGCACCGGCCTTCAGCGCCAGCGCGTCATTGATGCCGTCGCCCACCACCATGGTGCGATAGCCCGCCTTGGCCTCTTCCAGCACGAAATGCATCTTCTCGTGGGGCAGGGCTTCGGGGCGCACTTCGGTGATGCCCATTTTCTCCGCAACACGCTCGGCTTCGGCGCGGCGGTCGCCGGTCACCATCACCAACCGGTTCAATCCCAGCGACCGCAACTCCGCCAGCGCATCTTCGGCTTCAGGGCGGACCTGGTCGGCCAGCAGCACCCAACCCAGGAATCGCTGGCCATAGGATACACCCGCCACCGGACCGTCGTGGGTTGTCGGCGCGGGCGTCACGGCGATACCGAGGGATTCAAACAGCGCACCGCGACCCAGGCCAACTGTCTGGCCATCCAGCGTGCCGACAATGCCGAGCCCACGTGTTTCCTTGATGGCGCTGATAGGCAGGCGTTCATGTTCCGATATCGCGGTTCCGACCGCGCGGCTGACCGGATGGCTGGACGCCGCCCCCAGGCTACCCGCGACGCGCACCATTTGGGCGGCATCCACATCGGGCTGGGGCGCAGTGCCCACCAGCCGCAACTCGCCAGAGGTGATGGTTCCGGTCTTGTCGAACACCACAGCATCGACACTGGCCATCTGCTCCAGAAACGCCGCGCCCTTCACCAGGATACCATGCCGTCCGGCAACCGAAATGGCGGCGATGGAGGTGGCTGGCGCAGCCAGTACCAGCGCCAGCGGGCACGAGGCCACCAGAATGGCGAGCATCAACGATGTGCTGCCGGTAAGGAACCATGTGGAGGCGGTGACCAGCAGTACCAGCGCCATATAGCCGCCTGCATAGCGTTCCAGCAGCTTGGTGATGGCGGGTTTGATATGTTCGGCATCCTGCATCAACTCGATGACGCGGCCCAGTGTGGTAGCGCCGCCAACCTGCGAGACGCGGATGGTGAGCAGGCCGTCCATGTTAATCGAACCGTTGAATACTTGCGCGCCAGGGCCGACATCCACCGGCACGGATTCGCCTGTGATGGAGGCGGTATCGACACTGGACGTGCCAGTCAGAACTTCGCCGTCGGCGGGCACCAGGTCACCCGCGCGCACTTCGATAATATCGCCGGTACGCAGGTCGGCGGTGTTGATTTCCGTGATCTCACCATTGGCGGCCACAAGCCGCGCGGTCTTCTCGGTAAGATTGGAAAGGGCGCGGATCGCTTCCTGCGAGCCCAGTAGCGACCGCTCTTCCAGAATGTGACTGATCATCATGATAAGCGGCAGCAGTGTGGCGGTAATCATGTCGCCCGCAGCCCAGGCCGCGATAAAGGCCAGCGCAATCAACTGGTCGGTGATGCCGTGCAGATTGGGATGCCGCAAGCTGCGCCAGGCCGCCACCAGCGCGGGCGCGCCCACCAGAAGGGCGGCGATGCCCGCGATCAATTGCGCCACGGCAAGCTGGTCCGGGTTGATGAAGCGCAGCGCCGCCGACAACAGCAGGGCACAGGCCGCCGCCAGCGAGAGGCCCAGCCGCCAGGCCAAGGCTCGCTGTTCGTTGCCGCTGAGAAGGACTGGCTGATTGCTGCGCGCTGGCAAAGGTTGGGCGATGGCGCTCACGGCCTTGCTCCGGACATGGTTGTGGTGGTGCCATCGGGGGCGACGAGCTGCACCCGACCTGCCTTCTTCAAAATCGGGCCGATACGGTCGTAATACAGATGCGACATCTGCATACCGCGTGACATGTCCTGGTTGGTGCTGCTCAGGGCGGCGATGGACGCCGTCGCGACGGTGGCCTTCGACACATTCTCCTCCGCGGCAGCAGCCGCGCTGGATTTGATTCCGTCCGCTTCGCTCTGGGCCTTCTGGCCGATCAGTTCCTTGTTGGTGTTGGATGCGGCAATGGCACGCTCGGATTCCTGGGTCACCGCCAACACGGAATCAAACGCATCATGCGCGCCTCGCGGAATGGAAGGCACCAGATCGACCCTGTTCACGATTACGCCCAGCGGCGCCCCTTTGGCAGCCAGACGTTGCAGCCGGCGGTTCACCGCCCGCATCAGGTCAGCGCGCAATCTTTCGCGCCGCGCCGCCACGGTGGCATTGGATGCGCGCTCCGGTCGCGCCACAAGGATGGCATCCAGGTCGCGGCCGCCGATCGTGTCGATGGCGCTGGCGATGAACAGCCGCTGCAGCGCCGGACCCACATCGTCCTGAGCCACCATATAAGCCTGTGCGTCGTTAATCTGATAGATGAGCTGCGCTTCCAGGTGAATCACGCTGGAATCGCCGGTCAGCAGAAAGGCGGAGTTCAGGCGGGGATTCTGGTTGATGTCGAATCCCATCGTTTTGTTGGACGTGTCGCTGAAGCCCCCATCCGCAAAGCGCGCGATCTTGATGGGAATTTGCCGCGCGGAAGCGGGGATCAGGGCGACAGTTTCCAGCGGTCGCGGCAGGGCGATCAAAAGGCCCGGCCCATGCACCCGCGCCACCTTGCCGAAGCGCACGACGACTGCCTGATTATCGGCCGGTACCTGCCGCAAATTGGAGGCGAGCCAGCCCAGCGCGATGGCAATGGCGACTGCCAGCAAAAAGCGGAATGATAGCGCGACGGCTTGTCCCCAGGCGCCGACATCTCGGATTTCGTCCTGTGTTGCATCCGTCATCTGCCGCTCCTGCTATCCGGGCCTTCCATCAGGGCACGGAAAGGCGCTGCGTCGGTGCGCAGGATCACCGTGGTGTTGCTGTTGATCATGGTGCTGAGGGAGTCCAGCGACCGCAACATCATGTAAAGCTTGGGATCGGAGGTGTAAGCCTTCTTGTAGATCGCGGCCGCTTCGATGCGCGATTTGGCTTCGATGTCGGCCACGTCGGCTTTGGCCTGCGCCGCCAGCACGCGAGCGTCGCGGTCGGCATTGGACTGGATCTGAGCGGCGAGCCGCGTGCCTTCGGCGGCGCGTTCTGCCGCAACGGTGGAACGTTCGGCTTTCATGCGGTCGATGGTGGCGATCAGGGTCTGGTTGGGCAGGGTCATGCGCTCCAGTCCGACCTGCAGAACGCTGACGCCATAGACCTTCAGCGCCTGTTCGTTGATGCGGCGGCGCAACGCTTCCTCGAATTCAGCCAGACGGCTTTTGTTCGGATCACTGTTGACCAGACTGGCTAGGTCGAAATTGCCCGCCGTTACCTCCAGTGCCGAGCCTGTGAAGCTGCGCAACTGTTCCGCCTCCATCTCAGGCTGGTTTCGCACGGCGCTGAGGAACTGGCGCACATGGGCGCTGTCATTGGGCACCTGCCAGGCGACATAGGCCTGCACCAGCAAACGAAGCCCGTCGCGGGTGCCTACGTCATGCAATCCACTCGATGTGGTATGCAGGCGCAGGTCCACCGATACGGTTCCGTCTATCGGCTGGGGCAGTTTCAATCCCAGTCCAGAAGTGGTCAGAACCCGCACCGGGTCGCCGAAGCGGGTTACCACGACTGCTTCGCCGGGACTGACAAGCACGAGACAGGCAGACGCCACCAAAACGGCTACCACAATCACCGCCACGATGAAGCGGCGGCTGAGCCAAAAGGACATGGCGTTTTCCTCGGTTTCCGTGCGGACCGGGACTTCGGGAAATTCGGGTTTCAGCATGGCAGTATCCTGTCTGTCGCTGGTGATACTATTGGCCGGGCGTGGAGTTGGCGGGCGGGCGCATCTGCAGCATCTGTTGCTGGCTGGCGGGAATGCGCGAATCCAGAATGGTCACCGGTGTTTCGACGGTGATGGCAGTACTCAGTATTCCCAGCCGCTTTTCGAACAGGAATGCCTCCCCGCCGGCGCGATAGGCTGCGACATCGCCCGCGAACAGCGCGGTGCCGACCTTGGCCTCGGCGATGGTTTCCGCGGCGTGCGCGGTGGCGCTGTCTCGCGCCTCAACGGCATCGGCCTGGGCTTGGCCCAAGTCGCGCACCGCATCGCCCTTGGCGTTGGCCACTTTGGTCACAGCGTCGATGGACGACGCCTGCACCTGCTGATAGGCCTCCGCCACGCCCGCGGGGGGGTGGATGGTCTCGATCACCACGCTGAGAATTTCGACGCTGCCCGACAGGGTATTGAGCCGCGCCTGCAACTCCTTCTGGAAGCTGCGGATGAAGGCTTCACGGTCCTGGCCAAGGATTGCGGGCAGGGTGTAGCGTGCGAAATAGCGGGCCAGCATGCGGCCCGCGGCAGCGCGGATCAGATCCTCCGGCGTATCCAGGCGATAGACCGCATCCATCGCTGCCGTGTCGTCCAGACCGATGCGGTACGCGATGCGCAAATCGATATTGATGACCTCGAAATTCTCCCGTCCGTTCCGGTTCGCGGCGACCAGATAGCTCGCCTCGGTCGGTCGCGATGCTTCCCATAGCCGGTCCGCGCTGGCAGGCTGGGGCCCGGTGATGGTGGCCTTCTCCTCCGGCTTTCTCTTTTCAGCCATCGCCTTGCCGTAGACTTCCTCGTCCAGGAAGGCGATCGGGATCTGGTGAACGACGCCATACTCGACCGCCTTCAGTCGCCCGAAGGGCCAGGGGAGGTAGATGTGCAGGCCGGGGTGGAACACGGCCTTGGGTCTGCCCCATATCTCATAAACTGCGCGTTCGGAGCCGCTCAGTGTGGATACTCCGGTGAGCAGCCAGCCGCAGATCGCAAGCCCCGCCGCCATTGGGAACAGCGCGCGGCGCACGTAACCCAGTGCCCAGCTTCGGCCCAGGTCGATGCCGAACTGGCTGCTCATCGAGGATTGCAGTGCCTTCAGGCTCGGCTTCTGCAGCCGCAACAGGCTGGCCAGCAGGCTGGTCGCATGGCTGCGCGCATGAGCCGGCGGTAGCGGTAGGAAGATGTAGCTGAGACCTCGCAGTGCCAATTCCAGCGCCACCGCGCCAATGAACAAAAGCACCCCATGTTCGACCGGCGTCGCGAACGGGAGCGCGAACCAGCGCAGTACCTGGGCCAGCGACAGGCCCATCAGGCTGAACAGCATCAATCGCAGGAGGTAGGCGAGCGACTTGGCGTCCCGCGCGGCGGTAAGTTTTACCGCCGCGAAGCGCCGCTCAAGCACCAACAGGGGAAAACACAGTGCGACCATGCCGCCGATCGCCCAGGGAACGCGCGGGGCGGGCAGCGCCGTTCCATCGTTGCGCCAGCCCTTTACCAAAGCGAACATCGCAGCCAGCGCGAGCAGAACTGCGAGCATCGCTGGTAGCCAGCCTCCCAGCCAGTCGATGCCGCGAAGTTTCTCCAGTACCCGGAAGATGTGCTGCCGCACGGTTTCCAGCGGACCGGGCAGGGCGCGTGTAGGCATGTTGAGCGGCGAGGGCCGCCGCAGCGGGCCGCGCCGCGCCGCCATTGTGATCAGCGCGGCAGACACAAAACCGGCTGCGGCAACAAAACCGACGGCGGAAAGTTGGAACAATAAGGGTTTCAGGGCGGTCAGTGCGTTATTGCGTGTCTGCGCGGCAACCAGCAATCCGGTGGACACGGCAAGGAAGACGATGCCAGGAGCGAGTTCCGGGCGCGGCACCTTGGGTGTTGCGCGCCCCTTTCCTTCTACGCCGTATGTCATACTCGCACCCCCCGACCACCAGTAGTGATCCGCCTGCGCGGATACCCGCTTTTTCTAGCCTCCCCAGGGATTGTCACCGTCATCTTCGCGGCTTTCCGGCGATCAGCCGGTGGCTCCCTTGAACCGTATCATCCGTGACAAAAGTTGCGCTGCACAAGGCTGTTATTATAAGCGAGGCAACCCCATGTTTTCGCTCTGGTGGTGGGCAACCTGCTTTGCATATCGAGCAAATAGATCATCCCGCAAATCGTACCGTCAATGTTGGGCGTTTGGTTTCACGCTTGCCCGAGGTTGCACGTAAAATTTCCCGCCAATGCACGGAAACCCGATTCCACCGGACTAAAATGCATGCCGTAAAGTGTGCGCGCAAAGACAAGAAGACGCGATCTCAAATTGTCTGCGTAGAAAAACGGCAGGATGACTGCTTATTTGGCGTAATTTCCTCACAACCGCGCTCGTTTTGTGCATCGACTCTCTTCCACTCTTTCGCAGATGTGTCACCATCGCGGTGCAGCATTGGGGACAGTCCATGACAGATCATGTTGGTGCGAGGTTGCGGGCATTCAGGACCCGGTCGGGCCTTACGCAACGGGGATTGGCGAAGAAGGCAGGGGTGGCGAGTAGCACTGTGTCGCTGATAGAGAGTGGCCGGATAAGCCCGTCGGTGGGCTCTTTGCGGCGCTTGCTGGATGCGGCAGGTTCTTCCCTGGCCGAATTCTTCAGCTTCGACGCTCCCAGGAGCCCGCAGTGCTTCTTCCATAACGAAGAGTTGTCCCAGATCACCAAGGGGCCGGTCAGCTATCGCCAGGTGGGCGGCGACCTCAGCAGCTCGACGTTGCAAATTCTTTACGAGACCTACGAACCAGGCGCTGACAGCGGGCGCGTTCCTCTGTCGCACACGGGCGAGGAAGGCGCGATCATCATCCAAGGCCGCCTGGAAGTGACGGTAGGCGATGAGAAGCGCGTGCTGGGTCCGGGTGATGCATATCTGTTCGATAGCAAGGTGCCGCACCGTTTCCGCAATGTCGGTCGTACGCCCTGCATCCTCATCAGCGCCTGTACGCCGCCGTCCTTCTAGCCGTAGCTTTCAGTGGCGCCATCTTGGGCCGGAGCCGCGTCCGCATCTTGCGGGCGCGGTTTTTTTGTTGCTGCGAAACCCGT
>JAFIHO010000323.1 GCA_017849395.1 Hyphomicrobiales bacterium | reverse complement strand
TATTCCAGTTGATTTCAGGGCTTCCAGCTTCCAGCAGATATTTGACCATCAGCAGAGGTTCGTCGTGCAGCGCACTGCGCTCACCCCGAATGATGGCCAACCCTGCGGTGTCCAGCGCCGACATTTGCGGCGCGCTGAGTTCTCCCAGCGCATAGGTCTCGGCATCGATTTTGATGCTGCGCAAGGGTGTCTCTTGCGCGAGTGCGTACCAAGCCTCCACGGAACTTTGCACGCATCGCGATTCACACTGCTTGGCTCGCTCAGCCATGTTCGCCTCCGACTATGTCTGCAACTTTGCCATCGCGGTGCGCGCCGCCTCCGCCACATTGCGCGAATTCCCCTGAAACCATCGCCGCACGCTGGTGCCATCGATCACAATGTTGCTACGGGTCGGATGGATATGCAGGTGCACGGCGCCATCCCGGCCGGGCCCGCCCCTGCCCACCGCATCCATGAGTGCCCGGTTGTCCGCCTCCGGGATGATGCGCTCGCCCTTGTGAACCTGGGCGATCATGTTGCTGGGCACATAGTTGGTGCCGACATCGAATGACGCCATCCCCAGGGCTATGCCGCCCAAGGCCTGCATCTTTGCAAAAGCGGCCGCCGCCAGGACGGGGCCGATGATGGGAATAGGAGCAACAGCCGATGCGGCCCCCATCGCTGCCACGCCGGTATAGGCTGGAATTTCTGCAACTGCCTTGATCTTCGTTGCCGCTATGACGGCGGCGGTTTCGGCGGCGATGGCTGTTGTGCGCGCCGCGGCGCCGGCCGTGCTGGTTGCTGTCTTGGCGGTTTCAAATCCCAGCCATCCCGCCAGCATCGTGCCCAGGCGGCCTATCAACGAATCCCCTTCGGTCATGCTCAATGCTTCGCGCGTGGACACCTGCGCACCGGTTACGGCCGTTTTTGCCTGCTCATGGAAGATGACATCCTCCAGTTCCCGGAGTTTGATCCGGAGCAGGTCCTGCGCCACCATGTCCGCGGCCTGAAGCAGAAGCTGCCCCAGCGATGCGTTCCTGCTGATGATGCCGGTCGCGACCTGTTCGAAGCCATTCAAGACCGGAGCCCAGGAATCCCGCATCTGGTCCGCCGTCTTGTTTGTTTCGTCCCGCGCCCGCTTGCCGAATTCGGCCTCGATGCGCGCCCGCTGCTTCATGGCATTGTCGTAAGCCTCGGTCCCTGCCGTCAGGGTGGCGATCTCCGCGTCCAGCCGGGCCAGAGCTTCCTGCCGCACTTGTTCTGTCAGGGTGGTTTCCAATTGATGCCGCCTCTGCGCACCTATCTCACCCATGGCATAGGCCTGGTCCAGCTCGTCCGTCATCTCGTTCAGGCGCGCTGAACTTTCGGCAAGGAAGTCCTGCAACTCGGATTGCTGCCGTTGGCGTTTGCGCTCGGCATATTTCTGGTCGATCGCCAGCATCCGATCGGCATGTTCCTGCGCCAGCGTTTCCTTCTGTGCCAGGTCGCGCGCATAGGCTACGGGATCGCCCTTGTCCGCCTTCAGGCGGCGGTCCGCACCTTCTCGGGCGATGCGAAATCGTTCATCCTCCAATTCGATTTCCCGGGCCTTGAACTGGTCCAGGGTAACTGCGCCCATCGCGAGCAAATGGTTGTTAGTCTGCTGTTCGACCTGCACATGGCGTTGCGCGGACTGCTCCCAGGTCTGGATTTTTATTGCGGCGATCTGGCGCTCGCGGGCAGCCTGCTTCTCCAGCTCTTCCGGCGTGGGCGCGAACCCGGTTGGTGCATTGTCCTTGGGAAAATATTTGTCGATCTTCTTGGGATCGGGATTCGTCGCGACAGGCCCCATCCCGCGGAATGCGCGCCGGTTCGCTTCGGAAAAATCGCCCCTGATGGCGCCGCCGATCGCGGACCAGGAATTCCATTTGTATTTGAAATCGTCCATGGCCTTCGCGGCCTTGGTGAAGCCATCGACTATCTTGGCCAGAGCCACCGTGACCGTGATAACTTGCGGAGCCACCGATACGGCGAGTTGCCGGAAATTCCGGTTCATGCCGTCAATGGCCTTGTCCGCCGCGTCAGACACATCCTTGCCCAGCACAATGCCCAGAGCTTTGTACTTTTCGATCAGCGAGGCGGTGGGCGTTGCCAATACCTCCAACGCGGATTCCAGCTTCTGGCCCGACTTGCCGAACAGGTCCACCTCCAGGCGCGCCCGCTGCGCGGGATCCTTGATGCGCAAAAGGGCCTGCGCGACCTTGGGAAGAGCGCCTTCCGTGCCGTTTGCCAGTTCGCGCGCGCCAATGCCCAGTTCCTTGAACGCATCGCGCTGCTTGCCGGCGCTGGCCACGGCCTCACCGATGTTGCGGGTCAACTTCGTCAAGAGAGCGTCGGTATCACCAAGGGCGATTCCGTTCTCTTCCAGCGCGGCGCGATACGCCTGTAACGCCTCTACCCCGACCCCGATCTGCTGTGATTGTTCGCCAAGGTCTGCGATGGACGTCGCCAGGTTCTTTCCGAAGCTGACAACGGCACCAGCGCTGGCGACGACCCCCAGCGCACCAAACGCATCCCGGACGATGTTGAGACCGGCGCCGAACTGTCCGAATCCCGCGCGGGTCTGCCCCAGCGTGTCCTTCAGTTCCGCCACCCGGCTCTTAGCCGCCAGGCTCTTGGCGGCAAGTTCCTGCATCTTGCCGGTCAGCTCGGGCGTCGCCGCGCCCGTCTGCGCCAATTGGCGCGCCAGCTTGTTCAGTTCGGAGGTGAACTGGTTGGTATTGGCGCGGGCGATTGCAAGCTGGGTTTCCAGCTGTGTCTGGTCGGCTGTGATTTTGACGGCGATGTTTGATGCCATGGCAGGCTACCTCCGAATACTGTGCCGGAGGCCCGCCCCAGAGCAGGCCTCCGGCATACGCGGGTGAACCGCACCCGCCTTTCGTTTGGCGCGCCGCGCCGGATAGAGGCGATCCAGCCGCACGCTGTCGGGGTTATTTCGCCTCGGCGGCACTCTCCGACTTACCCGCCCCGCGCCAGCAGAGGCGCGATTAAAACCAATGCTCCATCGTGCCGATCAGGCGCCGGCGCCCTCCGCTGGTTTCCGCCATTCCCCGCTGCTCCAGGTGGATCGCCTCCAGACGCCGGAGAAACGTTTCGCGATCCATCGCCAGCCCATCAAGTTTCCGCGCTCGGTGTTCGGTGCGTTCGATCAGTTCACGCGTGTCCCGCCGCTCGCGGGCGTCATCCCTGTCCAGCGCCCGCGCCACCACCACCGCATCGCGGTTCGCCGGCACGGTGACGAAGCTGAGTTCCAGCAGTTCGCAGGACAGATAACGCTGCGGCCCACGCGGGCGTGCCGGGTCCATCGGTTCAGCCTGGATGGGATCGAATCCGATGGAGACCGTGTCGATGATCCCCGCCTTGACCAGGCCACAGATTTCATCGGCGCGGACGCTCACACCCTCCGGAGCAAATTCGACATCGGCCACAAGATTGCCTCCGGCCAACCGGGGCGTCGCGCGGCCCACCGGTAATTGCGTGTCATGCCCGAACAGCACGGGCACCGTCGCAGCGAACTTGATCCCGGACTGGACCACGATCTCGCCTGTCCGATCCAGCGTAGCGCTGGAACACTGGACCCGCACGGAACGGGGGCCCAGAGCTTCGCTGGTGAATTTTTGGGCTTTCAACACGGGGGTTGGCATTGGAACTCCTACCGGACTAGCAGGGCCGGATTGATGACCTTAGACTTCGCGATCCGGACGTTCGCCCGGAACGTCTCATGCGTCCCGTCCGGGGTGGTTGCACCGATAACGCAGGTGGCGCCCGATACGGTCGTTGCAGCGTTGGATGCGGTACCATTGGCGTTGAGCAGCGTGACCTGGGATGGCTTATCCACCTGTCCGATAACGGCGCGGAAAAGCCCGCCCGCGTTGCCAGCTCCCGGGATAGCGATGCAGAGCCCCACATCATCGGGGGTGAAGTTGGCCGCGACGCTGCTGAAAATGTTTGTGCCGGCAGTGATCGCACCATCGGTTACCTGCCGCGCCTCCACCGAATCCCACTTCGACGTGGGGCTCTCAATGACGCTAGCGACGTCGAAGCTGCCCGCATATCCGGCGGGCGGCCCATTCTTCCAGGTGTTCAGCAGCAAACGCTGCGCATCGTTGGTGCCGATGGTCTGGCCCACGGCGTTCAGGAAGTTATTGTTCGAGGTGGTGCCCCCCGGCGGGATGCTGGCGTGAAAGACTTTCTGGCTCGCAGGTAACAGCGCCTTGACCGTCGCATAATCGGCTTGGATCTGAGCCGATGTCCGGCCGATTAAGATGTCGTTGACGCCATGCGCCATGATGGAGATCGGGGCATACTGCGCAAGGGCGATCCGATTGGTGTTCGACGCCGCGAATGCCTGCGCCGTATCGCCCGGGTGAGCGGCATTGATGTACCCAACATATGGGCCAATTGCCCGCTCGATCTGTCCAGTATCGCCACTCTGATCAAATCCCGGTCGGTCAACGCCGGTGATGCTTACAAGTCCACCGTGCAACCGGGAATCTCCGAAGAGAATGACGCCGGCCTTCGTCGAATAGCCAAGGACTGCTGCCGGCATGAAAATCGCCAAGCTGTCCGTGTTCGTGAAAGCGCCCGCTACCCCCGTGAGATCGATTGAGGCAGCACCCCACCAGCAACAGTCGCCGCCCCGCACATCCTGCTTATTGCTGTACACAAAGCCCGGTGATATCTGCACAAAGCTGCGAATATACATCTTCGCGCCATAGTCCACCGGCTTGCGCACGAAATCCGACACTAGCATGCCGCCATTGGGAATGACGCCGCTGTTCGCGCCGCCGAAGGTGATGCGGGTGATCTCACGCGTCACCGGATCCTCGACCGAGGCCGTGATGGTCGCATCGCCACCAGGGCCGGTTTCGGCGAGCGAACCGTTCATGTACCAGTT
>JAFIHO010000322.1 GCA_017849395.1 Hyphomicrobiales bacterium | reverse complement strand
ATGGGCTGGTGCTGCGCCTGACGCCGGACGAGAAGGCGAAAGGCGGCGGGCCGCTGGAAGGCGTGCTGGTGCTGAAATCGAGCGACGGTTCGGTGCAGGCGCTGAATGTGAATGCGCCTGTGGGCCCGGTGCCGTCCGTGACCTTCACCAGCGCGGGTACGGGCGCGGGCCAGGCGGACCTGACATTGGCCGCGTCGCTGCTGTTCGCATTCCTGGGCGGGCTGATCCTGAATGTGATGCCCTGTGTGTTGCCGATCCTGGCGATGAAGGCGCTGGCCTTGGCGCGGCATCATGATGGCGGTGCGCGGGCGGAGAGTTTCGCCTATGCGGGTGGCGCGGTGGTGACGTTCGCGCTGTTCGGGATCGCCATCGTGCTGTTGCGCGCGACGGGCACGGCGGTTGGCTGGGGTTTCCAGTTGCAGGAGCCGCTGGCGGTGGCGGGCTTCGCGCTGCTGATCTTCGCGGTGGGCCTGAATCTGTCCGGCCTGTTCGAGTTCGGCTCCATCACGGCGGGCGAAAGTCTGACGCAAAGGGGCGGCGTGACCGGCGCCTTCTTCACCGGCGTTCTGGCGGTGGCGGTGGCCGCGCCTTGCACCGCGCCTTTCATGGCAGCGGCGCTGGGCTTTGCGCTGACTCAGAGCGTGACCAATGCGATGGCCGTGTTCGTCGCGCTGGGCGCGGGCTTTTCGCTGCCATTCCTGTTGCTCGGCGTGTGGCCGCGTGCCTTGAGCTTCATGCCGAAGCCGGGACCCTGGATGCTGCGGCTGAAGCAGTTTCTGGCATTCCCCGTATATGCCACGGCTGCGTGGCTTGTTTGGGTGCTGTCGATCAGCGCTGGGCCGACCGGCGTGGCCGCGATCCTGGCGGCGATGGTGGCGCTGGCGATGGCGCTCTGGCTGTGGAGCGTCACGCGCGACCTGTCCGGCAGCGGACGCGTCGCGGGTATTGTTGCGGCGCTACTGGTGGCGCTGGCGGGACTTGGCGGCTTGTCGCTGTTGCGCAGCGCCAGCGCGCCCGCGGCGGCCATGGCGGCGAAAAGCGCGGGCGAGCCTTACACGGCGGCGAAGCTGGCGGAATTGCGCGCCGCGAAGACGCCGGTATTCGTCGATGCCACCGCCGCCTGGTGCATCACCTGTCTGGTGAACGAGGAAGCCGTGCTGTCCAAGCAGACGGTGAAGGATGCGTTCGCGGCGAAGAAAGTGGTCTACATGGTCGCCGACTGGACCAACCGCAATGACGAGATCACGCAACTGCTGAAGGAGAATGGCCGCACCGGTGTGCCGATGTATCTCTATTACGCGCCCGGCGCGGACAAGCCTGTAATCCTGCCGCAGATTCTGACGGAGAGCGGCGTGTTGCAGGTTTTATAGAGCCCCCCCTCTGTCACAGCTCGAGTCGGCTTCGCCGACATCTCGCTGTGCCATCTCCCCCCGCCAGCGGCTTCGCCGCGCAGGGGGAGAAAGCCGGTTCCTGTCTCATCTGTTCAACGATCCAGCCCGATCTTCTCCCATTCCGCCGCCGCTTCAGGCCGCGTCAGGTAACGCACAAACTCCCGCGCGCGGGCCGGATCGGGACTGCGGGACAGGGCTGCGATTTCCATGTCGATATGGGCATTCAGTTCGCGCGGCAGCGGCGCGACCAGTTCGATGCCTTTCTGTCCGTTGATGGCCGACACGGCCTGTATCCCCAGATCGCCATCGCCGCGCGCCAGCGCCGTGACGCCCGACACGTCTGTGACGGTCAGCGTTTTCACGCCCGCGAATTCGGGTCGTTGCAGCAGCTTTTCGATGATGCCCGCTTCCATGCTGCCGCGTCCAGGCCGGGTGAAGACCACGGTTTTGCCGTTCAGCGCCGCGCGCAGTTTTTCCACCGTCGAGATGTCGGGATGGGGCGTTCCCGGCCGCACCGCCAACCCGATCTGCATGCGGCCCAGAGAAGTGCGGCTTTCGGGCAGGATGGCCTTGTCCTTCGCCATGGTCTCCATCAGGTCCGGCGGCAGGATCACGATATCGGGCGCGGGCGTGGCGGTCGCGGCCAGCTTCGGGATGAGGCCGATGGATTGCGGGTTCACCGTAACCGCCGTCCCCCATTCGCGCTTATAGGCATCCCCCAGCGCGATGACGCCGAAACGCATCATGGCCGGGCTGACGACCGTGATGTCGGCGCGCGCCTGTGTGGCAAGGATGGACAAAAGGATAACAAGGGCCGCGCGCAAGATGGTCTCCCGGACAGTGGCGGGAGTTAAAGCCACACCGCGCACATGTGCAACCGGGCGGGTCCCTGAGAGGCCCCGCCCGGCTGCGGATTCGCGTTTTCAATCTCAGTAGGTCTTGGGATCGGGCGCCTTGCCGTCCTTCACCTTCTTCTCGGCTTCGACCACTTCATCCGAATCCGCTTTCGGGTATTGGCTTTCGCGGTCGATAGGCGCGCCGATCACATGGTTGCCGCCGGAGTAGGAGGGCGGGTCGCTCGCCGGAAAACTGTCTTCCATCTGCCGGTCGATTTTCTCTTCCCGCGTGATGGCGGGCTTAGCGGTCGACAGATGCTCCGGCATTTTTTCGTGCTTGGTTTTGTGCGTCTGGGCCTGGGTCATGAAAGTCCTCACGTGGTTGTCGTGGTGAACAGATTCGGGAACAGGCCGAACAGCCCGATCAGGATCAGGTAGACGGCCACGAAGTAGTTCAGGAATTTCGGCAGGATCAGGATGAGCACACCGAACATCAACGCCAGAAAGGGACTCAACGCGGTGACGGAATCGATCTCGATATGCATCTCCAGCTCCCACCAGGTACGGTTCCCGACAAGCCCAGATAACGCGCGAGACGGGTTCCGGTGGCAGACCGGGATTGCGTGCCCGAAAAAGCCAATCGCCCGCGACACTTCCCGCGTTTGCGCGGGCGGCCCGGCTTGTGGTTTTCTCCCGGCGCAATTGTGGAAGTTCTGCCTTGATCCTGAACATGTTGCGCGGTCTTGCGGGTCCGAAAACCGGGGGCAAGGTGCTGGTGGCCTTTGCCAGCCAGACGGGAGCCGCCGAACAGATCGCCTGGAAAAGCGCCAACGCGCTGATCGCGCGGGGCGACTTTGTGCGGGTCGCGCAGCTTGGCGCGCTGACCCCGGCGGAGCTGGCGCAGGCGGGCACGCTTCTGGTGGTGACCAGCACCTATGGCATCGGTGAATCGCCCGACTCGGCGCGCGGCTTTGAACGCAAGGTGATGCCGATGCGCGCCAACCTGAAAGGCGTCAGCTTCGCGGTGCTGGCGCTTGGCGACCGGTCTTACGAGGATTTCTGCGGCTTCGGCCAGCGGCTCGACAAATGGCTGGCGACCAACAAGGCGCGGCGGCTGTTCACGCCGGTGCTGGTCGATGGCGACGAGGATCTTCCCGCCATGAAGCAATGGTGCGAGAATCTGGCGAAGCTGGGCGCGCGCACCACAGTCGAGGCGCTGATGCCCGCGCCGCCGCAGGACTGGTTTCTGGAAGAGCGGCGTCTGCTCAATCCCGGCAGTCCAGGCGGCGAGGCATGGTCCGTGTCGCTGACGCCGCCCGACCCGGCGCTGCTGAACTGGAGGGCGGGCGACATCGCCGAATTCTGGCCGCGCAACGCCGACAGCGCGGTGGATGCATTCCTGTCCGAACGCGCGCAGGACGGCGCGTCGCGCCATGTTTGGCAGGACCGCGAGATGACCTTGCGCGATATTCTTGCGCACAGCCGTCTGCCCGCACCGCATGAAGCGCCGGGCATGGAAGCGGAGCGGCTGATCCTGCAATTACAGGCCTATCCCCATCGCGAATATTCCATCGCCTCGCTGCCGGGCAGCGGACGGCTGGATGTGCTGGTGCGCAAGGTGGTTCTGCCGGGCGGGAAGCTGGGCATCGGATCGGGTTGGCTGACGCATCATGCCGAACTGGGCGGGCGCGTGCCGCTGCGGCTGCGGCCCAATCCCAATTTCCATCCATCTAGCGACGGCCCTGTCATCCTGATCGGCGCGGGCACGGGCATGGCGGGGCTACGGGCGCATCTGCTGCACCGGCAGAAAAAGGGCCTGCGCGAGGCCTGGCTGCTGTTCGGCGAGCGGGCGCGGGCGCATGATCTTTTTTATGGCGAGGATATCGCGGCCTGGCAGGCGGACGGCACGCTGGCGCGCGCCGACTTCGCCTTCTCGCGCGATGCCGCGCCGAAGACATATGTGCAGCATCTGGTGGCGGAGCAGGGTGGTGCGATCCGCGAATGGATCGGGCGCGGCGCGACCATTCTGGTATGCGGCGGGCTGAACATGGCGGCAGGCGTGGATGAAGCCCTGTCCGCGATATTGGGCCGCGAAAAGCTGGAAGCGATGACGGGCACCGGCCTTTATCGCCGGGACATTTACTAACCTTCGCGATTCAAACCGCCTAGCGGAAAAAAGCGCGCGACAGCAGGGCGAAATCCTGAATGCGCAAATCCTCGGGACGCGCGGTGGGATCCAGACCCGCCGCGAGGATGCGCGCTTCCGCGTCGGGGGCGAGGCTTTTCAGGCTTTGCCGCAGCATCTTGCGCCGCTGACCGAACGCGGCGGCGGTGATGCGTTTCAGGTCTTCCAGCCGCGCGGGCGCCAGCGGTTCGGGCCTGGGCTCCAGCCGCACGATGGAAGATGTGACCGAAGGCGGCGGCACGAAAGCGTTGCGGTTCACGTCGAACAGGATTTTCGCCGTGCAACGCCACTGCGCCAGCACGGAAATCCGCCCATATTGTTCGCTGCCCGGTTTCGCCACCAGCCGTTCGGCGACTTCGCGCTGGAACATCAGGGTCGCGCTGGCCCAGACGGGCGGCCATTGCGGCGCGGTCAGCCATTTGATGAGCAGCGCCGTGCCGACATTGTAGGGCAGGTTGGCGGCGATGCGCGCGCCCCGCGGCAGCAATTCGGCTTCGTCCATCGTCATGGCGTCGCCGGACAGAACATCCAGCCGCCCGCGATACGCCTCCGCGATCTCGTCCAGCGCGGGCAGGCAGCGCCGGTCGCGTTCCACCGCGATCACCTTGTCCGCGCCTTCGGCCAGTAGCGCGCGGGTCAGGCCGCCGGGACCGGGACCGACTTCATAGAAAGTGCCGCCATCTTCCGCGCCCGCCGCGCGCGCGATGCGGCGGGTCAGGTTCAGGTCGAACAGAAAATTCTGGCCCAGCGATTTCTTCGCATTCAGGTCGTGCGCCGCGATCACCGCGCGCAGGGGCGGCAGCGGATCATTCATGCGCGGCGGCCCTGGCGTCGGCCATTTTCGCGGCCAGCCTTATCGCCGCCGCCATGCTGCCGGGATCGGCCTTGCCCGTTCCGGCAATATCGAAGGCCGTGCCGTGATCGGGCGATGTGCGCACGATGGGCAGGCCCAGGGTCACATTCACGCCGTCCCAGAAGGAGAGAGTCTTGATCGGGATCAGCGCCTGGTCGTGATACATGCACAGCGCCGCGTCATAGCCCTTGCGCGCTTTCTCATGGAACAGCGTGTCGGCGGACAGAGGGCCCGTCACCGCGAAGCCGCGCGCCTTCAGTGCTGCGATAGCGGGAGCGATCACGGCCTGATCCTCGCCGCCCAGAACGCCATCCTCGCCCGCATGGGGATTAAGGCCCGCCACTGCCAGGCGCGGCGCGGCGATGCCGAAATCGCGGCGCAGCGCGTGCAGGATGATCTCGCCCGTCTCGACCAGGCCCGGCGTGTCGATGGCGGCGGGCACTTTGGCGATCGGCATATGGATGGTCATGGGCACAACGCGCAGCATGTCGCTGGCCAGCATCATCACCGGCCGCTTCGCGCCGGTCAGATGGGCCAGGAATTCGGTGTGGCCGGGAAACGCAAAGCCCGCGCCCGCCAGCACCGCCTTGTGGATCGGCGCGGTCACCATGGCGGCCGCCTCGCCCTTGAGACAGGCGGCGGCGGCGATCTCGATGGCTTCGGTCACGGCGGCGGCGTTGGCGGCCAGCGGCTTGCCGGGCACGCGTTCGGCTTTGGCTTTGGTGGCGATCAGCGCGCCGGGCGGCAGCGATGGAAACAGCGCCGGATCGCCCACGATCTTCAGGTCATGCGCGCCGATGCGCCCGCCCAGCGCGCCATAGGCGGCGACAGCCACTTCCGGGCCGACCCCTGCGGGTTCGCCCATGGTGATGAGGATGGGGGTGCTGGGATTTGCGCGCACTTTAAACCGAACGTGTCATGGCCCACCGGAGTGTGGGCCATCCGGTTGAAGTGTACTCAACTCCGGCGGGAGAGTCTGCGTCACCTGGATGGCCCGCATTTGCGGGCCGTAAAAGTCGCGGGCGGCTTGCAGGCACTTGGGAGCGGCACCCGCAGTTCGAAACCCTCAGCGCACCTTGGCCGCAAGCTGCAT
>JAFIHO010000321.1 GCA_017849395.1 Hyphomicrobiales bacterium | reverse complement strand
TGTTCCAGGGTGGCCAGGCCGCCGCAGTCCGGCATCTGCACATCCAGAATGGCGGCATCCGTAGGTTTGGCGCGGATCGCTTTCAGCGCTTCGTTGCCGTTGGGCGCACCGAACACGTCATGCGAATCGGCTTCCAGGCGCAGTGACACCAACGTCACGATCGTTGGATCATCATCGGCGACCACGATGCGTTTTTTCATGCAAATGCGAGTCCGAAGCAGCGGGCGCAGCATGACGTGGATGATTTAAGGATTTCCTATTTCTTCAGGGTTGGCTGTACAAAGTCGCCGCGTCATTTCGAGTCGGTTCGTGGGGGAGCCGCAAATGGCCCGTGTTGCGTATCGGCCTTCCGTGCAGGCTTTTCCGGGTGTCGTATTAGCAGCTGCGCTCGGATTTCTTGTTCTCGGTTATGGTGGAATCCTTCTGAGCCGTGGCTCCAGCACGATAGCCGTGCTGTGGCCTGCGACGGCTTTCGGCATCTGCATGGTCCTGCGCTGGACAAGGACAGTGCGCCAGGCCGCGATCATGCTGGCTTCGCTGTTCGCGGCGGGGCTTGCCGCCAACGCGCTGGGCGGGTCGCCGCCGCTGCTCACTATCGGTTTCAGCCTTGTGAACATTGCCGAAATCGGCATCGCGCTGGTCATGGTGAAGCAACTGGGTTTGCCGCGATTTCTTCCTGTCGGACGCGGGCTGGTGTTTGGCCTTCTGGCGGGCATTTTGCCCGCTGTCGCGGGCGGCGCGCTGGCCGCGCTGGTGATTTGGACGGCGGGCATGGGCGATCCGCTGGCCTCGGGGCGCGACTGGTGCCTGGCCAACCTGCTCGCCTTTGTGATGCTTTTTCCTTTCGGCATGGCGGTGTCGTGGCGGCAGTTCGCCAAATTGAAACTGGAACGCCGTATACCAGAGGCGCTGATCGTGCTTCTCGTCGTGACCGGCGTGTCGCTGCTGGCGTTCGGGCAGGAACGCTATCCCCTCAACTTCCTCGTGGTGCCCGCCATCATCATCGCCACGGTGCGCTTCCGGCTGATAGGCGCGGGTGTCGCACTGGTCATCGCGGCGGCGGTCGCGCTGTATTTCAACATCGGTTTCGAGCATCCCGACCCGGTGGCGCGCATCCAGATCCTGCAACTGCTGCTGGGTGTGTGCAGCGTGGTCGCCGTGCGTGCGACTGCCGTGCTGGGCGTGCGCGACATGCATGTGGCGCTGACCGAGAAGCGGCGGCAGCGCGCGATGCGCGCGTCGCGCTTCAAGAGCCAGGTGCTGTCGCATGTGAGCCATGAGGTCCGCAGTCCGCTGTCGGCTATCGTCGGCTTTTCCGCGATGCTGGAATCGGGCACCCTGTCGCCGGAGCGCGCGCCGGAATTCGCCGCCATCATCGCCCATAACGGCGAATTGCTGCGGCGGCTGCATGACGACCTGCTGGACATGAACCGCGCCGAGGCGGGCGCGCTGTCGGTGCTGGCGGAAAAGGTGCCGGTGGCGGAATGCCTGCGCCAGTGCATCAGCGCCATCAGGCTGGACGCCACGCTGGGCGGCAAGCAGGTGGTGATCGAAAGCATCGAGGAGACGCTGACGGTGACGGCCGATCCGCTGCGTCTGGCACAGATCCTGAACAATCTGATCGCCAACGCCTACAAATATGGCGACAATTTTTCGCCCATACGGGTGCGGGCGCTCACGGTCGACGGTTATGGCCGCATCGAGGTGATCAATGCCGGGCCGGGCATTCCGGCCGCCGAACGCGAAAGGGTGTTCCAGCCCTTCGCGCGCGGCGAGCCGGTGGGGCGGCGCGTGCCCGGTGCGGGGCTGGGCCTGTCCACCGCCAAGCTGCTTGTCGAAGCCCAGGGCGGGCGGATCGATTTCGACAGCGTGCCCGGACGCCAGACACGGTTCTGGATCGACCTGCCGCTGGCGGCGTGACGGCGCAACGCGTTACTTCGCCCGAAGCCGCATCAGCATCGCGAGGAGCGGCTGCAGGACGCGATTGACGAGCGGGATCAGCACCAGCCCTGCGCAAACTCCAAACAGGCCGTCCAGCGCCGCCGTGACGATCCATGCCACGGCGCCGGACGCTGCGGGTAACATCTGTGCCGCTGCATGGGCGGCATGTTCGATCCAGACGCCCGGCACATGCACGCCGAACGCCTCAAGTCCGTGAACGACGATCGATCCGCCCACCCACAGCATGGCGGCGGTGCCGACGGTGGAGATGGCGGTCATGAGGCCCGGCATGTTCTTGACGATTCCGCGCCCCAGGTCGCGCGTCATCCGCCACCGGCCCGACTGCGCCAGGACAAGGCCCATATCGTCGAGCTTCACCAGCACGCCGACCGCGCCATACACGAGCAGGGTGATGCCGACGCCGACCATCCCCAGCACAAGGCCGCGCATCATGATGTCCCGGACCTCGATGGCCGCCATCGCGATGGTCATGATCTCGGCGGACAGGATGAAGTCCGTCTTCACCGCCCCTGATACCCGCTGTTCCTCCAGATGCGCCGCATCCAGCGCGCGCGGACCAGCGTCCTCCGTTTCGTGGGGGGCAAAGGCATGGGCGATTTTTTCGGCGCCCTCGAAACACAGATAGAGGCCGCCGAGCATGAGAAGAGGCGTCAGCGCCCAGGGCGCCAGCACATCCAGCAGCAGGGCTGCCGGCAGCAGGATCACCAGCTTGTTGAACAGGGAGCCCCGCGCGATGCGCCAGACAATCGGCAGTTCGCGCGCCGCGGGGAGGTTATGAACATATTTGGGCGTGACGGCCGCATCGTCGATCACCACGCCGAGCGATTTGGCCCCCGCCTTGGCGGTGTCGTCGATCACCGAGCCGGCGACCTTGATGCCGACTTTGGAGGCCTGGGCGGCGACATCGTCCAGTTGGACAGCCGCGATCTTGGCGAGCGCGGCGATGTCGTCGAGAAGGGCGAGCAAGCCGCTCATGGACTGTCGATGACCTGGAGAGTTGCGCGCGGGAACGCGGGGGGCGTGTCAGGATGTTCTAGCGGTTGCGGTCGTGTCCGCAAAGCCGCGTCCCGCGAGGCTCGTGGCACCATTATAAGCGCCGCGACGCGGCGTTTATAATGGTGGGCGCGATAGGGATTGAACCTATGACCCCACCCGTGTGAAGGGTGTGCTCTCCCGCTGAGCTACGCGCCCGCCTTTACCTCTGGTCGCGGCCGGATGGAAAACCGCTCTCCTGCTTTGCAGGCTCCCGCTTTTCCTGGCCGACGCTCCCGGCGGACGACGCCTATAGGGTGCCGCCCCCGCCCGCGTCAAGCCGATCCGGCCCGGAACCGGCCGGACCGTGCCGGCAGCAGGCCCGGCTGCCGGTCCGTGGAGGTCGGAAGCCTAGGCGAAGCGGGTTTCCTGGAGGTCGATCTCGCGCACCAGCTTGCGCGCGATTTCGTCCGAAATCTCGTTGCTGCGGACGGCCCTGTAATATTCGTCCCGTTCCGCCTTCAGCGCCGCGAGGCGGAGCGTGTGCTCGATATCGTCCATCCGCCGGGCAGCCTCGGCTTCCTGCGCCGTGTGGGCGCGGCCATCCACGCGCTGGCGATAGACTTCCATCAGCCGCGCGCCGACCTCGGTGTAGACGTCCGCATCGCTGCGGCCCGCGCCAAGGTCGTGGACGGTCTGTTCTATGGCCAGGATGGCCGCCTCGGCGGCGGCGGCGCGCACAGGGTCGTCGGTTTCGTCATGTTCGGAATCGGGCATCAGTTGCAGGCCGCGCAGCAGGATGGGCAATCCGAAGCTGGCCGCCAGAAGCGAGGCGATGATCACCCCGGCCGCGAGGAAGATCGCCAGATCGCGGGCCGGGAAGGGCGTGCCGTCCGGCATCATCAGCGGCAATGTCAGGACACCCGCCAGGGTGATCGCACCGCGCACGCCCGCAAGCGAGGTGACGAGGATCAGCTTCCAGCTTGGGGCCACGCGCGGCGAGCCGCGGCGGGCCGCCATGTAAAGCGTGAAGCGCAGCGAAACCCACACCCAGACGAAACGCAGCACAGCCAGCGCCAGATTGATGACCAGCACATAGATCGCCAGCCATATCCAGTGCTGGTGTCCGGTCTCGTAAACAACGGTCGCGGCGCGTTGGGCGATTTCGGGCAACTGCTCGCCCAGCAGCACGAAGATCACGCCATTGGCGGAGAATTGCACCAGATCCCACACCGCCACGCGGCGGACCCTGGTGATCGGCAGGGCCTGGCCGGTCTGTTCGGTGTAGCTCATGGTGACGCCCGCCGCGACGGCGGCAAGAATGCCGGAGGCATGCACCTCTTCGGCTAGCAGATAGGCGGCGAAGGGGATCAGAAGGCTGACCAGAATCTGGGAGCCGGTCTCCTCGCCAAAGCGGCGGGAGAACCAGTTCTTCGCCCATGTCGTTCCCCAGGTCACGGCCACGCCGCACAACACGCCCGCCACGACCAGCCAGACAAAGGTGCCCGCCGCCGACACCAGCGAGAAGGTGCCGGTCAGCGCCGCGGCGACCGCGAAACGCATGCACACCAGGCCCGACGCGTCGTTCAGCAGCGATTCGCCTTCCAGGATGTGCAGCAGCCTTTTGGGAATCGGCACGCGGTTGGCGATGGCCGAAACGGCGATGGGGTCGGTGGGCGAAACGATGGCGGCCAGCGCGAAAGCCACCGCCAGCGGCATGGCGGGCGCCATCCAGTGAATGAAATAGCCCAGCCCGATCACCGTGAAGATGACAAGACCGAAGGCCAGTTCGAGGATGATGCCCTTGTCGCGGAACAGGCCCTGTTTGGGAATGCGCCAGCCGTCCAGGAACAGCAGGGGCGGAATGAAAAGCAGGAAGAAAACGCCCGGATCGAGTTGTACGCCGAAATCCGCCACCGACGCTATGAACGCGCCCAGCAGAATCTGGACAAGCGGCAGAGGCACCGGCACAGGCGAGATGCGGGCAATCGCGCCGCTCAGGACGACGGCCAGGAGAAGGAACAGGACAAGGGTGATGACTTCCATGCCGGGAAAACCTCGCACCCATGGCAGGAAATCTCAAGCGCGGAGCCCCGAAAGCTGCATTTCTGGCGCGTGTGGGCGTGACAAGAGCAACATGCCACAGATCATTCCCGTATCGCGTCGAGCGCCGACACGCAGAGCAGGAACAGCGACCCGAGCCAGGTCACGAGAAGCACGACGCGCACGGCACGCGCCTATCGGCCGCCGGCGCTGCCCTGCCCTGCTTCCGCGACATGCACCCGGCCGCGATTGTCCTGCCGCCGGTCGATGCAGACCTCGGTGAAGCCGGGCGCGGACGGCGCGGCGGCGACAAAGGCCGCGAGCGGCGCCTGGCTTTCCAGCGCGGCGGCGAACAACTGGCCCGCCATGGCGCAGAAGGCCCGGTCGCGCGCCTGTGACAGCGCCGACAGATTGGCGGCGCGGGTTTTATAGGCGTCGTAATTCACTTCACCATGCCGCCGGTCCATGCGCACGAAATAGGATTTGAGTACCGCGTCGGACGTTTGCAGCTCGGTCTGGTAGGCCACCACGAAGCGGTTATAGGCCGCCTTCTCGCCGCACATGAAGGCGGCCACCATCAATTGCTGCTGCACCGCCGCCGCCTTGAGCGCCATCGCTTCGCGCGGCGCGGCGCATTCGCCCGCCCATGCAGGATTCACCAGGCCGCACAAAAGCGTGGCCGATATCACAGTCCGCACCATCTTCATTGAAGCCTCCGGTCCTTGCGCCCGCCAGCGCGGCATGAACGATGCGCGCAAGCGGGCGCGGCGCAAAAGGCGGAACGCGAAAGGGGCAAATGATCGGTTTACGCCGGCCGGAAAGTCTTACGCGGATGGTGCAAATTGGCACCGAACGGGCATGGGCGCGGCCCGCGAAGATTCAAATTTCACTCAACTGCGCCGGAGCCCAGCAGCGGCGTCACCGCGCCGCCGCCCAGCTTGTTGTTCTGCAGCCGCGCGGAAGACGACAGGAAGTTGCGCACGAACACGGTCGGACCGCCGGTATTGTTGACGAAATCATTGTCGCGGATGTCGATCGCGCCTTCGGGATTGCGGTGATTGTCCTGTTCCGCGCCGATGGCGATGGCGACGCCGCGATTTTCGCTGCGCGGTCCCTTTTCGAGACGGTTGCCGCTGATCAGGATCGCGCCGCCGGACGGCACGTCCACCAGATAGCTGGAGGTGCCCCGCGCGCCGTCGGTGATGCGGTTGTCCACCACTTCGGTGCGCGCGGCGCGCGACTTGATGTGATGGCCGTCACGCTGGCCATTGAATTCCGAATTCTCGACGCGCAGCAGCGCCAGCGCGCCGACATAGATTCCGTGCGCGCAGGCGGCGATGCAGTTGCCGTTGCCGCGGAAAACACCGCGCCGGACGATGATCGCGCCTTCGGGACGGGGCGCAGCCAGGATGCCTTCGTCATTGTCTAGGAACTGCACATCCTCGATCGTCAGGTTCGTGCCCTCTGCCCTTATGCCCGCGCCGTTGTGGACTTCGTTATGGGCGTTGGCGAGGGTCAGGCCCCGGATGGTGAGGTCGCTCCCGGCGGCGACGATGATCGCCTTGCCGCTGCAGATGCCGCCATCGAAGATCACGCCCGGCCCCATGCCTTCGATGGTCAGGCCGTTGGTGGTGGGCCAGAGGCAGGTGGTGTAGCGGCCCGGCGCGATCCGGATCGTATCGCCCGGCCGCGCCAGCCGGACGGCGATGCTGGGAGAATCGAAGGCCTGGCCGGGACCGGCTGTCAGGATTTCCGCACGGGCCGGAACCGCCAGAAAGGCCAGGGCCAGAGCGGGGAAAAGCAGCTTTTGCACAGAATGACACTCACTCACGGCCACACCGGCAGGCGGCCGGGATCGGGCGGCGCTGGCCTCCTCTGCCGGTTCGCATTATACGGTTCGCCCCGAACAATAGCGGCGTCAGAGGAAAAGTCATGCTGAATACCATCGCGGCCTTCGACCGTATCGGCGAGGAAAATGCGTTTGCCGTTCTGGCGCGCGCCACCGCGCTGGCCGCGCAAGGCCGCGACATCATCAATCTGGGCATCGGCCAGCCCGATTTCCGCACGCCGGAACATATCGTCGAGGCCGCCATCAAGGCGCTGAAGGACGGCCATCACGGCTATACCCCGGCGACCGGCATCCTGCCCCTGCGCGAGGCGGTGGCCGCGGATTTGCACAAGCGTTATGGCGTGAGCGTGTCGCCCGACGAGGTGATGATCATGCCCGGCGGCAAGCCGACCATGTTCATGTCGATCCTGATGTTCGGCGAGCCGGGCGCGGAGATCCTGTATCCCGATCCGGGCTTTCCCATTTATCGCTCCATGATCGAGTTCACCGGGGCCAAGCCGGTGCCGATCCCGATCCGCGAGGAGAATGGTTTTGCCTTCTCCGCCGAGGAGACACTGGGCCTCATCACCGACAAGACGCGGCTCATCATCATCAACTCGCCCGCCAATCCGACCGGCGGGGTGACCCCGAAGGCCGAAGTCGACAAGTTCGTCGCCGGGCTTGAGAAGTGGCCGAACGTGGCGGTGATGTCGGACGAGATCTACGACCAGATGACCTATGACGGGGAGAAGCATGTCTGCCTTCTGTCCTATCCGTCGATCCGCGACCGGCTGATCCTGCTGAATGGCTGGTCCAAGACCTATGCGATGACGGGCTGGCGGCTTGGCTATGCGGTGTTCCCCGGCAAGCTGTACGACTATGCGCGCAAGCTGGCGGTCAATCTGCATTCCTGCGTCAACGCGCCGACGCAGTTCGCCGGTCTGGCGGCGCTGACCGGGCCGCAGGATGCGGTGCGCGCCATGGTGGCGGAGTTCGACAAGCGCCGCAAAGTGGTGGTCGAGGGCCTGAACAAGCTGGAGGGCGTGTCCTGCATCATGCCCAAGGGCGCCTTCTATGCGTTCCCCAACATCAAGAAAACCGGCTGGAAGGCCAAGCCGCTGGCCAACGCACTGCTGGACGAGACCGGCGTGGCGCTGATCGGCGGGCCGGATTTCGGCGTGCTGGGCGAAGGCTATCTGCGCCTGTCCTATGCGAACTCGACGGAGAATATCGTCAAGGCGCTGGGACGGATGGGCGATTTCCTGGCGAAGCGGAAGGCGGCGGAGTAGCGCGAACGCGCTGCGCGCGTTCGACCCCGCCCCGAAATTTGCTGCGCAAATTTCGACCCCACGGCGGCGCTACGCGCCGCGTCCGATACGCTGTCGCTATCGGCCCCCTCAAGGGGCGGGTGAAACTTAAGCCTTGGCCTTCGGGCGCGATTTCGGATCAAAGCCGTAAATCTTTTCCGGATTCTCGACCAGGATGCGGTGGCGCAGTTTTTCGTCCGGCACCCAGCGCGAGAACAGGTTGATCAGGTTCACATCGTCCGGCATCGGCACGGGCTTCAAATTTGCCGGTTTGGTCGCGTCGGGATGCGGCCAGTCGCTGCCCCACACGCAACGCTCCGGCGCGGCGGCGATATAGCCGCGCGCGGCGCTGCTGGCGTCGGCATAATCCGGCGGGCCGCTTTTGCCATAGAGATAGGCGCCGGACACCTTCACCCAGCCATGGCCGCTGTCCAGCAGCTTGCGGACGGTTTTGTAATGCGCCGAGGTCGTGTCGGTGGCGCGGCCCAGATGATCGATGATCACCGGGACCGGCAGGCCCAGGAGCAGCGATTCCAGCGGCGGCAACTGATCCGGCGGCATGTTGAACTGCATGTGCCAGCCCATCGGCGCGATGCGTTTGGCCAGCGGCGCGATCTCGTCCTTGCTGACGGGATTGCCGAGGCCGAACTGCACCCGCACGCCGCGCACGCCCGCCGCATGAAGCGATTTCAGTTCCGCGTCGGTGACGGCGGAATTGACCACGCAGACGGCCCGCGCATCCGGCCCCAGCTGCGCCAGCACATCCATCAGGCAGCGATTGTCGATGCCATAGGTTGACGGCTGGACCATCACGCTGCGCGACGTGCCGAGGCGGGCTTGCAGCGCGCGATAATCGCTGACCGTGGCGAAAGGCGGCTTCAGCATCGCGGCCGGATTGTAGGGAAAGCGCGGGTCGTAGATGTGATAATGACAGTCACAGGCGCCGTCCGGCACCTTGAAGGCGAGCTTTGTGTCGGCCGCCAGCGCGGGCGAGGCCGCGAGCGCCAGTCCTGCGCCGATCATGTCGCGGCGATGCATGCTTGTCATTCTTTCCTCCCAGGACTGGATTCGATTACCAGCCATTTCTCACAAGCGTCATGCCTCATGGATCATCCAGGGCGACGGGCATGAGCTTCCAGAATCTTTTTGGTGCCCTGGATGGCCCGGGCAAGCCGGGCCATGACATTATTGATTTCACTGTTGGCAATCGCGGACCTCACGCAGGTTTGGGCCGTTTTTTCGGATCGAATCCATAAAGCGTTTCCGGATTCTCCACCAGAATGCGGTGGCGCAGTTTTTCGTCCGGCAC
This sequence comes from Hyphomicrobiales bacterium, assembly GCA_017849395.1. GTDB lineage: Bacteria > Pseudomonadota > Alphaproteobacteria > Micropepsales > Micropepsaceae > Rhizomicrobium. Next base: position 3,108 of record JAFIHO010000321.1, on the reverse strand, counting down.
CCAGCGCGCGAAGAGATCGAGGAAGGGCCCGGTGGCGGGGCGCGGTTGCGGGTTCTGTCCCGCTGTCACATCGGGATAGGGCCAGTTGCTGGCCCACAGGCAGCGTTCCGGCGCGGCAGCGATATAGGATTTGGCCAGCGCGCTTGTGTCCGCGTAATCGGGCGGGCCGGATTTGGAGTCGATATAGGCGCCCGAGACCTTGATCCAGCAGCGGCCCGTATCCAGCAGCTTGCGGATGGTCTTGTAGCCAGGCGAGTTCATGCCGCCCGGCATTTCGACATGGCCCAGATGGTCCAGCACGATGGGCGTGGGCAGCGCGAGCAGGGTCTGTTCCAGCGCCGCGATCTCGGCAGCCGGGCGGAAGAACTGCATGTGCCAGCCCAGGGGCTCGAGGCGTCTGGAGATGGCTGTCAGTTGCTCAGGTCCAAAGCCCAGGCGCACGCCGCGTATGCCGCCCGCGTTCAGGAATTTCAGTTCGGCGTCGCTTACATCCGCCGCGACCACGCCGACCCCGCGCGCGGCATCGCCCAACCGTTTCACCGCATCCAGGGTGCAGCGATTGTCGGTGCCGTAGGTCGAGGGCGTGAGGATCACCGCGCGGCTTAAGTGCAGCGGCCTTTGCACGTCGCGCAGATAATCGGGCACATCGCCCGGCTTGGGCTTCAGCGCCGCGTCCGGCTTGTAGGGGAAGCGCGCGTCATAGATGTGCACATGCGTGTCGCAGGCGCCGGCGGGCATCGCGGAGGACGCGGCGAAGGCAGGCGAAGCGAGCGCGGCGGACAGACCGCCCAGCGTGGCGCGGCGGGAGAGCATGGTGTTCATTTCCCGGTATAGGTCACGCGCCAGATCACATTGCCCTGATCGTCGGCCAGAAGCAGGCTGCCATCCTTTGCCTGGGCCAGACCGACCGGGCGGCCCCAGGCCTTGGGCGGGTTCTTGCTGACGCCGTCCCAGAAGCCGGTGAGAAAATTCTCATAGCCGCCATCGGCGACCTTGCCGTTCTTCATGCGGATGCGCACCACCTTGTAGCCATGCGGCTCGCTGGTGTTCCAGGAGCCGTGCAGCGAGACGAATGCATCGCCCTTGTACTCGGCGGGAAAATTCGTGCCGGTGTAGAACAGGATGGAGACCGGCGCGGAATGGCCAGGGAACAACACGTCGGGGACGATCGTCTTTGCCACCAGGTCGGGCCGTTTGCTGCCCAGTTCGGGATCGGGATTCTTGCCCGCATAGCTGTAGGGATAGCCGTAAAAGCCGCCCGGCTTCACATAGGTGAAGTAATCGGGCGGAAGATTGTCGCCCAGGCCGTCACGCTCGTTGACCGCGACGAACAGGTCGTTGCTGCCGGGATAGAAGGCGAAGCCCACCGGATTGCGGATGCCGCTGGCATATTCCACCAGCTCGCCATTCTTCACCTGGAACACCTGCGCGCCGGGCTTGAATTCGGAGAGATTGTCGCGGCTGCCCATTTCGACGAACAACGTGCCGTCCGCCGCGAAGGCGATGTTGCGCGTGCTGTGCATCTGGGTCAGGCGCAGGTCCGGCGCTTTGGTCACCTTCTCCAGCTTGCCCGCCTTGTTCGCGCCCGCAACGTAAGGCGTACGCCACACCGCCATCTGGTCGGTGATATAGACATAACCGTCATGGATCGCGATGCCGGACGGGCTCTTCAATCCGTCCGCGAAGGTATAGCGCTGGTCGGCCACGCCCGCGCCTTTGCTGTCGCGCAGCAATGTGATCTTGCCCGCCGTGCGTTCGCTGAGGAACACATCGCCATTGGGTGCGACCGCCATGAAGCGCGCCACGGTGAGGCCGCTGGCATAGATCGAAACCTTGAAGCCTTTCGGCGCACTGGGCATCGCGCCGGGCGGGCGGGGAATGACCTCGTTATTGTTGCCGACAGCGGGCGTGGCATAGGGTTTGGGAAGATCGGACGGTTTGAGGTGGAATTTCTGTCCCGGCTGTTCCGCGGCCTGTGCAGCCGCCAACCCCGCGCCCAACAGCACGGCCAAACCTGTTACCTTGCGCATCCTCGCCGCCCCATCATTGTTTGGGATCAATTTGGCGGGGATGATGCCGGGTCCGGGGCCAAAGCGCCAGTGTGCCGCATCAGGCCCAGCGCCAAAGCTGCGGCCAGCCCTTGAACCGGATGGCGGTTTGCGGGAAGTAAGGCCGTGTACCCAAGGCCCGGCAGTCCTGCATGATGTCCGATCTCGAAAGCCGCAAGACCAGGGCGCGCGCCTGGTTCGAAACATTGCGCGACCGTATCGTCCAGACATTCGAGACGCTGGAGGATGAAGCGCCGCCATCGCTCTATCCGGGCGAGCCGGGCCGTTTCGTGCTGAAATCCTGGAAGCGCGGGCCGGACGACGAGGATCAGGGCGGCGGCGTGATGGGCATGATGCGCGGCCGCTTCTTCGAGAAGGTCGGGGTGCATGTTTCGACCGTGTACGGATTGTTTACCCCGGAGTTCGCGCAGCAGGTGCGGGGCGCGGGGAAAGACCCGCGCTTCTGGGCCAGCGGCATCAGCCTGATCGCGCACATGAAGAATCCGCATGTGCCCGCCGTGCATATGAACACGCGCCTGATCGTCACCACCCAGAGCTGGTTCGGCGGCGGCGCGGATCTGAATCCCACCCTGGATACGGCGCGGCGGGAGGATCATCCCGATGCACAGGACTTCCATGCCCGCATGAAGAAGTCGTGCGACGAGCATGATCCGGAGTGGTATGCCAAATACAAGAAATGGGCCGACGAATATTTCTGGCTGCCCCATCGCGGCGAGCCGCGCGGCGTGGGCGGCATCTTCTATGACCATCACGATAGCGGCGACTGGGAGAAGGATTTTGCCTTCACCCAGAGCGTCGGCGAAGCGTTCCGCGAGATATACCCGAGGATCGCGCGCCGCCGCATGGATGAAAGCTGGACGGAGGCTGACCGCGCCGAGCAGGCGAAATGGCGCGGACGCTATGTGGAGTTCAATCTTCTCTATGACCGGGGCACCACTTTCGGTCTTAAAACCGGCGGCAATGTGGAGAGTATCCTGTCCTCCATGCCACCCGTGGCGGAATGGCAATGAGTCTCGAGCTCGGTTCGCGCGGTTCGCCG
>JAFIHO010000320.1 GCA_017849395.1 Hyphomicrobiales bacterium | reverse complement strand
CGGTCGGTCCTGCTCGCCGTGCTGAAGAACGGCGCGACCTCGACCCTGTCGATCATCGAAGGCGTCAAGGCCAAGGTCGAGGACCTGCGCAAGACGCTGCCCGAGAACGTCAGCCTTGCGTTGCTCGGCGACCAGTCCCTGTTCGTCGAGGGCGCGGTCTCCGGCGTCGCCATCGAGGCCGTCATCGCCGCCGTGCTGACCAGCCTGATGATCCTGCTGTTCCTGGGAAGCTGGCGATCCACCGTCATCATCGCCACCTCCATTCCCCTGGCGATCCTGGCGGCGGTTATGGCGCTGTGGCTGAGCGGGCAGACCCTCAACATCATGACCCTTGGCGGTCTGGCGCTGGCGGTCGGCATCCTGGTGGACGACGCCACCGTGACCATCGAGAATATCAACTGGCATCTGGAGCACGGAAAGACCGTCTATCAGGCCATCATGGATGGCGCGCGCCAGATCGTGCAGCCCGCCTTCGTGTCGCTGCTGTGCATCTGCATCGTGTTCGTGCCCATGTTTGGCCTGCCGGGCGTTTCGGGCTTTCTGTTCGTGCCGATGGCGATCGCGGTGGTATTCGCCATGATCGCATCCTTCATCCTGTCGCGCACCCTGGTGCCGACCATGGCGAATTATCTGCTGAAGCCGATCCAGGTCGATGCGCATGGCCATCACACCGAGGGCAACCATCTGCTGGGACGGTTGCAGGGCCGCTTCGAGACCTGGTTCGACGAGGCGCGCGAGGGCTATCGCAACCTGCTGGCGCTGGCCATGGGCCGCCGCAAGGGGTTAGTCATCGGCTTTCTGGGAACCGTGGCGGCATCCTTCTGCCTGGTGCCCTTCCTGGGGTCGGACTTTTTCCCTGCCGTGGATTCCGGCCTTATCACGCTGCATGCCCGCACACCGGCCGGTACCCGCATCGAGGATACGCTGCAGATCTTCGGCCGTATCCAGCAGCAGGTCCGCCGGATCATCCCGCCGCGCGACCTGGACACCATCGTGGACAATATCGGCCAGCCCTATAGCCCGATGAACATCATCTACAGCAACACGGGTCTGGCGGGCGGCCAGGATGGCGACGTCTTCATAAGCCTGAAGGAGGGCCACCGCCCCACCGCCGATTATGTGCGCAAGCTGCGCGAGGTGCTGCCGCGCGCATTCCCCGGCACGCAATTCTCCTATCCGCCCGCCGATATCGTCAGCCAGATTCTCAATTTCGGTACGCCCGCGCCGCTGGACGTGCAGGTCACCGGCACCGACCAGGACGCCACACGCGCTTTCGCCACACGGTTGCTCCGCCAGATCCGCGAAGTGCCCGGGATCGCCGACCCGCGCATCCAGCAATCCAGCACCTTCCCGCAGCTCAAGGTCAATGCCGACCGCAGCCGCATGGCGCGGCTGGGCCTGACCGAGCGCGATGTCACCGGATCGCTGGCGACGGCGCCGGCGGGCACCAACCAGACCGCCCCCGCCTTCTGGCTGAACCCCAAGAACAATGTCAGCTACAACATCGTGGTGCAGACGCCGGAATATAGTTTGAACTCGCTGCAGTCGCTGCAGACCATTCCCATCACCGGCGCCGGGGCGGCGCCGCAGGTGCTGGCGGGCGTGGCCGACATTTCCCGCGACCAGACATCCGCCATCGTGTCGCGCTACAATATCCTGCCGACCATCGACATCTATGCGACCACCCAGGACCGCGACCTGGGCGGCGTCGCCGCCGATGTGCGCCGGATCATCGATGAAAACCGCAAATTCCTTCCCCGCGGCGCGACCGTGACCCTGCGCGGCCAGGTCGTGACCATGGCCACGGCCTTCACCGGTCTGTTCCAGGGGCTGGTGGTGGCGGTGCTGCTGATCTATCTGCTGATCGTCGTGAACTTCCAGTCCTGGATCGATCCGTTTGTCATCATCAGCGCCCTGCCCGCGGCGCTGGCCGGCATCATCTGGATGCTGTTCATCACCGGTACGAGCATTTCGGTGCCCGCCCTGACCGGCGCGATCATGTGCATGGGCGTGGCGACCGCCAACTCCATCCTGGTGATCAGCTTCGCGCGGGAAAGGCTGACGGCGCATGGCGATCCTGTCCTGGCCGCGGTCGAAGCCGGTGTCACCCGTTTCCGCCCCGTCATCATGACCGCGCTGGCGATGATCATCGGCATGGCGCCCATGGCGCTGGGCGTCGGCGACGGCGGCGAGCAGAATGCGCCGCTGGGCCGCGCCGTGATCGGCGGCCTCTTTCTGGCGACCTGCGCCACACTCATCTTCGTGCCGGTCGTGTTCAGCCTGATGCATGGCCGCGCGAAATCCAAAGCCGCACCCGCCGCGCCTGTGAAGTCCGGAGAAGCCTATGCCTGACAAGACCCATGACAATGGGCCGCACGATCATGGCGCGGGGCAGGATTTGTTGCGCCATTCGGAGCCGCGCAATCTGAAAACCATCGGCATCGTCGTGCTGGTGGCCGCGCTGGGCGTGGCGGGCTTCGGCATCGCCTCGCGCATCATCGCCGACAACCGCGTGGAGAACTGGACCGGGGATCAGGCGGTGCAGAGCGTCCAGGTGCTGACCCTGGAGAGCTCCAAGAAAGGCACCACGCTTGCCCTGCCGGGCGAAGTGCAGGCCTTCATCAATGCGCCGATCTATGCCCAGGTCACCGGCTATGTGAAGAAATGGTATGTCGATATCGGCGCGGCGGTGAAACAGGGCCAGTTGCTGGCCGAATTGAACACGCCGGAGCTGGACGGGCAGTTGCAGCAGGCGCAGGCCAATCTGTTGACCGCGCAGGCGAACCAGCGCCTGGCCACCGCCACCGCCCATCGCTGGGACGCGCTGTTCCGCCAGGGGGCGGTGTCGCGCCAGGATTTCGACGAGAAGCAGGCCGACCTTGCCGCCAAGACAGCCGCCGTCGAGGCGTCGCGCGCCGTGGTGTATGGCCTGCAGGGGCAGGCGGCCTTCAAGCGGCTTGTCGCGCCGTTCAGCGGCACCATCACCAGCCGCAGTGTCGATATCGGCAATCTTGTGACGGTCGGCAATGCGTCCGGCACGCCGTTGTTCACCGTGGCGGATCGCAGCAAGGTCCGCATCTATGTCCGTGTGCCGCAGACCTATGCGGGCATCCTGCATGAGGGCATGACGGCGGAGTTCACGGTTCCGGAATATCCCGGCAAGGTTTTCACCGCGCATCTCGCGGCCAATGCCGATGCGGTGTCATCCCAGTCCGGCACGATGCTGGTCCAGTTCCTGTATGACAATCCGGACGGCGCGATCCGGCCCGGCGCCTATGCGGAGGTGAAAATCCCCCTGCCCGCCGGCAGCGGCGGCATAAGGGTGCCGGCTACGGCGCTGATCTTCCGGGATGAAGGACTGATGGTCGCCACGGTCGGACCCGGCAACAAGGTGGTGATGAAGCCGATCAAGCTGCGCCAGGACATGGGCGCGGCTGTGCTGGTGGCTTCGGGCATTTCCCTTGACGACAAGGTGATCGACAATCCGCCGGATTCCCTTCAGGCGGGCGATCAGGTGCGCGTCACCGCCCGCAGCAGCGAAAGCTAGCAAGGCCCCTGCCTTCTCGCGTATAAGCTCGCCACAAAAAGGTGGAACCCCATGCGCATCCTGAAAATTCTT
>JAFIHO010000319.1 GCA_017849395.1 Hyphomicrobiales bacterium | reverse complement strand
TTCTGCCGATCAAATTCCTGCGCCAGTTGATCCGCTTCTATGGCGACAGTTTGCAGGCCTTCGTGCCCGGCTATCTCGACATGAGCATGGACAGCTTCACCAAGAACCAGGGCCAGATGCGCGACCGCATCGCCCAGGCGCTGGGCGGCGGCAACCAGATGATCGAAAACATGACCCGCCAGAACCTGCAGCTTTTCGAGAATGCGATGTCGATGTTCTCGCCCTTCGGTCCCGGCGCGCGCGGCAAGACGGCGGAGGAACCCGCCGCCCCCGCCGCCAAGACCGAGGACATCAGCGATCTGAAGAACGAGATCGAGGAAATGCGCCGTCAGCTTTCGGAGCTGGCGAAGAAGTGACGCCCCTTTTCCGGGGGGGCTGCATTCTGATCTGTCTTGCGCTTGGCGCCTGTGCCGGGCCGATGACCCAGCGCGAGGCGCGCGGCATCGCCAATCAGCGCCTGGCGCGCTTCTGCCACGCCAAATGCGGCAATATCACCCTGGCGCGGATGCAGAAGATCAAGGACCGCTGGCTGGTCGATTACGACGCGCCGGCCCATACCTTCACGGTGATTGTCGAGGATAACGGCAACAGCGCCGTCAATGTCTGGGACAAGAGCAAGGCCGCGAACGGCCAGTAACCGGCGCGCGCCCGATCACCATTTCGGATTGAGCAGCGGCTCGCCGAAATGGAAGCCCTGGAAATAGTCCACGCCGAAGCTTTGCAGCAGGGCCGCGTCTTCATCGCTGCCGACCCACTCCGCCACCGTCTTGATGTCGAAGCTTTTGGCGAGCCCGACCAGCGTGCGCACAAAGACCTGGTTCTCCGGCGACTGGCCGAGATTTTGAATATAAGACCCGTCGATCTTCACCGTATCGACATGCAGCATCTGAAGATTGCGGAAGGAGGTATAACCCGCGCCGAAATCGTCGATCGCAACCCGCGCGCCCAGTTCGCGCAGCCCCGACACGAAGCTGGCATTCTCCTCGAAATTGTGGAGCGCCGCCGTCTCGGTCAGTTCCACGATCAGGCGTTTTGCGACATCCTTGCCCGCACGCACCGTATCGATGAATTCCTGCAGAAAGCGCGGATTGTCCGCCGCGGTGCCCGACACATTGACCGCCAGGGTGATGTTGGGATGCGCGGTGAGCTGGCGCAGCGTTTCTTCCAGCGCGAAACGGTCCACCAGATGCACGATGCCCATCTGCTCGGCGGCAGGCACGAAATAACCGGCATTTGCGATGGTGCCGTCCGCCTTCTGCATCCGCAGCAGGCATTCATAATGGGAAACCTTGCGGCTTTTCGCCTGCAGGATGGGCTGGTAGGCCAGCTTGATGCGGTTGTCGTTCAGAGCCGCCATCACCTCGTCCGCCACGCTCATCTGGCGCAGGCGCAGCGTCTCGCGCTGGGGGGAAGGCTCGAACAGGGCGAAGCCGTCGCGGCCAAGGCGGCGCGCCTTCTCCAGCGCCTTCTCGGCGCGCAGCATCGCTTCCTGCGCCGTGGAGGCGGCGGCCGGCAGCCACACCGCGCCCACAGAGCTTGTCGCGGATACCTGGCCGCCGCGCGTGTCGATCAGGTGCTCGCGCACCGCGCCGCGCAGCCGGGCCGCCACGATCTCGACCTCGCGCTCCTTGCAGTTCTTCAGGATGACGCCGAATTTGTTGCCCGCGGTGCGGCCGATAATGTCGCTGGCACGCAGCGAGCGCGACAGTCTTTCGCCCACGCCGACGATCACCTCGTCGCCCGCATCGAAACCGAAACCGTCATTGATCATCGCCAGCCGGTCGATGGAGGCGACCAGGAAGGCGCAGGTGCGGTTCTCGCTCCGCGCGCTGTCGATCACCTCGGTCAGTTCGGCGCGCAGCGAATTGCGATTCAGATGGCCCGTCAGTTCGTCGCGCGTGGCGAGATAGGACAGACGCTGGCGTTCGCGCTGATATTCGGTGGTGTCGCGCGCCACGCCGACCAGCCGTTCGCTCTTGCCGCCCGCGCCCGGCATGCGGGTGCCGACAAAGGTGAAGCCGATCGCGCCCATCGCGGAGGCGAGGATCAGGTCGATCTCGAAACGGGTGGGCTGGGACCCGTGGCTTTCGATGATGGCCGCCAGCTCCTCGCGCTTTTCCGCCGTCAGCATGTCGAGAAAAGCCTGGCCGCGCTTGCTTTGGCCGTCGAGGCGGAACGGCAATATGTCGAGCGCGCCGTCGAAACGGATCTGATCGCGGCCCAATTCCCAGTCGAAGCACACGAGGCCCGCGCCCTGCGCCGCCATGCGAAAGCGCAAGCCCTCGTCCAGAGCGCTGACATCCGCAACGCCATCCCGCGCCTTGATTGAGCTACTGGGCAACATCCACCATCCCTGGCCGGATTTCCGGCCTTGCAAACGCAGTATGTGCGGCGCGGGCTTAAGAAAGCGGAAATCAGTGCCAATGCGTGGCAGCGGCGCGACTCTTGCGACACATGCGGTTATGCGCGCAATCGCACCATCGCCGGATCCGATGCGTGGGGCTTCCAGGGCTCCGCGCGAACATCCGCACGCCTGTAAAAAAACAAGCGCGGACAGCGATGTCGATGGTGAATCCGATGCGCGTCCCCGCCTGCCCCCGCCGCCCAGGGACGAAGGCGCGGATGAACACCTGTATCAGCCTGATACGAGACGCGATGAACCATTCCGGGACATGCCGCGCCTGAAGGCGGAATTTGTCGCCCAATTGCTGGGCCAGATGATCGAGGACCGCGCAGGGCCGCCGCCGTCAGCGGCGCGAGCCTATGAGGCTGCCCAGCCGCGTATCGCGCGACTGTTCGACCGCGAACACTGAACGGGATAGACCCAGCAACGCCGCCGCCGCGAACAACAGCAGCCCCGCGCCCGCGCCTTCGCGCAGAAAGGCCGATATGCCGGCCAGCAGCGCAACGCCGCACAACGCCGCCACCCACGCAAAATCCTGCAGCGCGGCGCCCGCAATGAGAAGCGCCGCCAGCACGGCCGGGAAAGCGGCGAGCATGGGCGCGCCGGTGAGCGCCGCGCCGATTCCGCAGGCCAGCGATCCGGCGAGCGCGAGACTTGCAGCCAAGGGCGGCGCACGCCGCGCGAAGCGCGCCAATGCTGCCAGCGACAAGGCAGCAGAGGCCAGCGGCAGGACCATCAGCGCGGCGACATCACCGACGCGGGGCAGTGGCGCGGCCACCGCCAGCGCCGCCAGCAGCATCGCCGCGAAGCGCAGGTTCAACCGCACCGACGGCTTGAAGCCCCGCGCCAGGAAGAAGGACAGGACCGACACCGCGAACAGAACCGCCGCGGGCAGCAGGATCGAATCAACCGCCATGCGGCCATCATGCGCCGACGAATCGGGTCTGAGAATCCCGGGGCCACAAGCAGCGCGGCGCGAGGATTTTTGCCCGATGAGCAGGGTTGCCTAGCGACAGCGTAGGCAACGCGCAGCGTGCGTTAGCACGTGAGCAGGCCTCGCTTTCCTTATGAGCGAAGCGAATTAGGAAAGCCGGCCCCGCTTCGAGCGAAGCGAGGGCGGCGCGCGACGAACTCACGACGCAAAAAGTCCGCGCCTTAGGCCGCCAGCAGGTTGCGCAGGACGTAGGGCAGGATGCCGCCATTCTTGAAATAGGCCACCTCGTCCGCCGTCATGATCATCAGGAAGATCGGCACGGTGAAGCTTGTGCCGTCCGGACGATGCACGATCGCTTCCATCTTCTGGCGGGGCTTGATGTCGCCCGACAGGCCCGGAATGTCGATCACCTCGCGGCCGGTGAAGCCGTAATCCTTGCGCGACTTGCCCGCCTCGAAACAGAAGGGTGCAACGCCCATGCCGATCAGGTTGGAGCGATGGATGCGCTCGAAGCTTTCGGTGATGACGGCGCGCACGCCCAGCAGCTTGGGGCCCTTCGCCGCCCAGTCGCGCGACGATCCGGTGCCATACTCCTTGCCGCCGATCACGATGGTGCCGTGCCCATCCTTCTTGTAGCGCTGCGCCGCGTCGAAGATCGACATGGTTTCGCCCTCGGCACCGGGGGTGGCGTAATAGATGGTGTTGCCGCCTTCCTTGCCACCCATCATTTCGTTGCGGATGCGGATATTGGCGAAGGTGCCGCGCTCCATCACTTCGTGATTGCCGCGCCGCGAGCCATAGGAATTGAAATCCTTCTGCGCGATCTGGCGTTCCTGCAGATAGACGCCCGCGGGCGCGGTGGCCTTGATGTTGCCTGCGGGCGAGATGTGGTCGGTGGTGATGGAATCCCCGAACAGCGCCAGCACGCGCGCGCCCGTGATTTCCTCGACCGGCGCGGGCTTGATCTCCATGCCCTCGAAATAGGGAGGATTACGCACATAGGTCGAGCCGATGTCCCACTGATAGGTCTGGCCCTTCACGACCTTGACCTTCTTCCAGTTGGAATCGCCGTCGAACACATTGCCGTAACGCGCCTTGAAGCTGGACGCCTTCACCGCCTTGCGGATCGCGTCCGCGATCTCCTTGGGCGACGGCCATATTTCCTTCAGATAAACCGGCTTTTTCTTGCTGTCATAGCCCACCGGCTCTTTCGTCAGGTCCAGATTGACCGAGCCCGCCAGGGCATAGGCCACCACCAGCATGGGCGAGGCCAGATAGTTGGCGCGCACCTGGGGATGCACCCGGCCCTCGAAATTGCGGTTGCCGGAGATCACCGCGCCCGCGACCAGATCGGACTCCGTGATCGCCTTGGCGACCGGATCAGGCAGCGGCCCGGAATTGCCGATGCAGGTGGTGCAGGCATAACCGGCCAGGGTGAAGCCCAGCTTGTCCAGCGCCGGGTCGACGCCCGCCGTGGCGAGATAGTCGGTCACGACCTGCGATCCCGGCGCCAGCGAGGTCTTCACCCAGGGCTTCACTTTCAGCCCGCGCTTCACCGCCTTCTGGGCAAGAAGGCCCGCGCCCATCATCACATTGGGATTGGAGGTGTTGGTGCAGGAGGTGATCGCCGCGATCACCACATCGCCATGGCCGAGCGAGGCGTCCATACCTTCGAGCGCGACGCGCTTGTCCGCGCCGTCTTCCTTCTTGAAGGTGGTGAGCAGATGCTGGTGGAAATTCTCCGCGATGCCGGACAGCGGCACCCGGTCCTGCGGGCGCATCGGGCCCGCCATGCTGGGCTCGACCGTGGTCATGTCCAGCGACAGCGTGTCGGTGAATTCCGGATCGGGAGATTTGGCGGTGCGCCACAGGCCCTGCGCCTTGGCGTATTTTTCCACCAGCGCGATGCGGGCGGGTTTGCGCGCGGTGTTCTTGAGGAAGCGCACCGTCTCCGCATCGATGGGGAAGAAGCCGCAGGTCGCGCCATATTCCGGCGCCATGTTGGCGATGGTGGCGCGGTCTTCCAGCGACATCTCATCCAGGCCGGGGCCGTAGAATTCGACGAACTTGCCCACCACACCCTTCTTGCGCAGCATCTGGGTGACGGTCAGCACCAGATCGGTGGCGGTGACGCCTTCCCGCAGCGCGCCGGTCAGCTTGAAGCCCACGATCTCCGGGATCAGCATGGAGATGGGCTGGCCCAGCATCGCCGCTTCCGCCTCGATGCCGCCCACGCCCCAACCCAGCACGGCGAGGCCGTTGATCATGGTGGTGTGGCTGTCGGTGCCCACCACCGTGTCGGGGAACGCGACTTCGACGGTCTTCTTGGTCTTGGCGTCCTTGGCTTTGCGGGTCCAGACGGTTTCCGCGAGATATTCCAGATTCACCTGGTGGCAGATGCCGGTGCCCGGCGGCACGACGCGGAAATTGGCGAAGGCCTGCTGGCCCCAGCGCAGGAAGGTGTAGCGCTCCTTGTTGCGCTCATATTCCACGGCGACATTCTTCTTGAAAGAGTCCTTGCCGCCGAAATTGTCGACCATCACGCTGTGGTCGATGACAAGATCGACTTCCGCCAGCGGATTGATCTTCTCCG
>JAFIHO010000318.1 GCA_017849395.1 Hyphomicrobiales bacterium | reverse complement strand
GGAAAACCAGATCGGGCTGACGGTTTCCTATTTCCGCATCGCGACGGTGGTGGCGCTGCTGATCGCGGCCAGCGCCGATCTGGTGGGGCGGCGAAGGCTGCTGCTCATCACCCTGTTCGGGCAGGCGACATTCACCCTGGTGACGGCCTTCACCACCAACTATGAGCAATTCGTCATCGCGCAGGTTCTGACCCGCGTGTTCGGCTATGCCGAGGAGATGCTGTGCTTCGTGGTGATCGCCGAGGAAGTGGCGGCGGCGGCGCGCGGATGGTCCAACGGCACCTTGAGCGCACTTTATTATCTGGGCGCGGGCGTCGCAGCGCTGGTGTTCATGGCAGTGAATTTGCTGCCCTATGGCTGGCGGGCCATCTATTTGATCGGTGCGCTGCCGCTGTTCCTGGTCGCCTATCTGCGGCGGCGGTTGCCGGAGACGCAGCGCTTCGAAGCGCGGGAAGGCGCGCTCAAGGCGGCCTCGAAACTGACAACCACCATGCAGATGCTGCGCGAGATGGCGACGCAATATCCGGCGCGCATCCTCACCATCATCATCGCGGCGGGCGCGTTCGGCTTCGCGATTTCGCCCGCGACCGTGCTGGGGTCCAAATATCTGCAATCGGTCTATCACTATGAGCCGTGGCAGGCGAGCGTGACCATGATTTCCTGCGGGCTTGTCAGCCTGGGGCTCGCCATCTTCACGGGCAAGTTGAGCGACCGGCTGGGCCGCAAACCCATGGCGTTCGCCATCGTGACATTGGCTGGGGCAGGCTTTTACTTCTTCTATAGCGGCATCGATGCGGTGTGGATGCCGCCGCTGTGGCTGGTCGCCTTTTTCGGGTTCTTTTCCGGCGACGCCCTGATCGCGGGCTTTGCGCTGGAGATCGTACCGACCGCCTATCGCGCCACGGTTTCGGGGTTGCGCTATGTTGTCGAGATTAGCATGGGCGCGCTTTCGCTGGCGCTGGAGGGTTGGCTATTCGACCAATTCCAGGCCCATGGCCCGGCGATCCAGTGTATGCTTCTGGCAATTCCGGTTACATTGGTCGCGATCCTGTTCCTGCCGGAGCCGGCGGGCAAAAGTCTGGAGGAGATGGCATGAGGATGCGGGTGCTTGCGGCGGTTCTGACGCTGGTGCCGGGCTTTGTCCAGGCGGCGGAGCTGACCTGCAAGCGCAATCCGTCGCTGACCGGCAAATGCAGCATGGTGAAGGGCAGCCTGGGACTGGACCGCGAGGTTGGCGGCGTCACGCTGGAGACGGACAGCGGAAGCCGTATCCTGATCACCGCACCTGCCAACAGCAACGCCGACATAGCGACGCCGGTCATGCAGAACTGGCTCTACTGGCAGGGCAAGAATGGCAGCATCCGCACCCGCATGAGCGGCACCTATGAGGTGTGTCCCCTGCCCCCGGACAGCAGCAAGCCGAATTTCACCGAGTTCGCCTGCATCAATAGCGGCAGCCGCTTCACGGCGGACAAGGATGTGCGGTGACGATTGGCGCATGGAGTGTCATCAGCAACCAGACTTTGGAGGCTTATGAACGACACACGACACCCGGCCGCCACGTCACCGGCTGAGTTTTCCGTCGGTCGATCTTCGCCACCCAACCAAGTTCATCCGGTCATTCGTGGCCTGCAATGGTGCCTCCTGTCGGTCGTGCTGCTGACGATTCTGGCAGTCGCGGTATTCGCAATTCTGTTTGAACTGTCCGACCCCGGACCGCCGCTCATGCTCCGCAACACCGTCTGCGAATCCGGAAGCGACGACGCTTGCAGCAAGGCGATCAACGCTATCGTCGCCCGCAAATTCCCTGCCGGAACTCCAGTCAGCCAGGTAACAGCAGATCTGGCGAGCGAAGGGTTCAAGGCCAAACTGGACGACAACGTCCCGGTGCCAGCAGCACCAAATACCCGCTACTATCTCTGGGGCAAGTTTCCCTGTGGACAGTTCGCAATTATCGAATGGTCCGCAGACGCACATGGAAATATTAGCCATATAAGCGGAAGTTACGAAGTGCGCTGCGTCTGACCGCTTGCTCCGGCCAGCCAGCCTGTCTATAAGCCCCCCTTTAATGACATCATCGAACAGCGCCCCGATCCTCAAGTCCGGCCATCTGCTGGGGATCGAAGGGCTTTCGCCGATTGAAGTGACCGCCCTGCTCGACCTGGCGGAGAGCTATGTGATCCAGGGCCGTGCCGCCGACAAGAAGACCGCCCTGCTCAGGGGCCGCACCCTCATCAACCTGTTCTTCGAGGCCAGCACCCGCACCCAGTCCAGTTTCGAACTGGCGGCCAAGCGGCTGGGGGCCGACACGCTCAACATGGCGGTGAAGAATTCGTCGGTCTCCAAGGGCGAGACCCTGATCGACACGGCCAGCACCCTGAACGCCATGCGGCCCGACATTCTTGTCGTGCGCCATCAGGATGCGGGCGCGGCTGAATTGCTGTCGCGCAAGCTGGATTGCAGCGTGGTCAATGCGGGCGACGGCGCGCATGAGCATCCCACCCAGGCGCTGCTGGATGCGCTGACCATTCGCAGGCGGCGCGGCGGGTTTGAGAATCTGGTGGTGGCGATCTGCGGCGACATCCTGCATTCGCGGGTGGCGCGGTCCAATCTGCGCCTGCTGGCGATGATGGGCGCGCGGGTGCGACTGGTCGCGCCGCGCACGCTTTTGCCCGCCGAGGCCGACCGCTGGGGCGTCGAGATTTTCACCGACATGAAAGCCGGGCTTGCCAGCGCGGATATTGTGATGATGCTGCGTCTGCAGCTTGAGCGGATGGGCGGGGCCTTTGTGCCGTCCAGCCGCGAGTATTTCCGCTTCTGGGGGCTGGACCGCGCCAAGCTGGCCTATGCCAAGCCCGGCGCGCTGGTGATGCATCCGGGGCCGATGAACCGGGGCGTCGAGATTGCGTCCGACATCGCCGACGATATGGACGTGAGCCTGATCTCCGAACAGGTCGAAATGGGTGTCGCGATCCGCATGGCGGTTCTGGATGCGCTCTCGAGAGGTTTGTCATGAACGGCCGGCGCATCGCGTTCCGCAACGCGCGGCTGATCGATCCGGCCAATGGCCTGGACGTGAAGGGCGGATTGCTGGTCGAGAATGGCCGCATCGCCGATATCGGTCCGCGCCTGTTCAATGATGCCGAGCCATCCGATCCCGAAGTGATCAACTGCCAGGGTCTGGTGCTTGCGCCGGGCCTGATCGATTGCCGCGTCTTCACCGGCGAGCCGGGCAGCGAGCATCGCGAAAGTCTGGAATCCGCCAGCCACGCAGCGGCTGCGGGCGGCGTCACCACCATGATCGTGATGCCCAACACCGATCCCATCATCGACGAGCCGTCGCTGGTGGATTTCATCCTGCGCCGTGCCGCCGCCACCGCGAAGGTGCGCGTCGCACCGATGGCCGCGTTGACCAAGCGGCTGGCGGGCGAAGTGATGACCGAAATCGGCCTGCTGAAAGAAGCAGGCGCGGTGGCCTTCACCGACAGCGACCGGTCCGTGCCCAATGCGCGGGTGATGCGCCGCGCGCTGGCCTATGCCGCCACCTTCGACGCGCTGGTGGTCGGCCATGCGGAAGATCCCGAGCTGACGCGCGATACCGCCGTCACCGAAGGCGAGTTCGCCACACGGCTGGGCCTGCCCGCCGCGCCCGCGCTGGCAGAGACCATGATGGTGGAGCGCGACCTGCGCCTGGTCGAGATGACGGGCGCGCGCTATCACTTCGGGCAGATTTCCTGCGCGGCGTCGCTGGACGCCATCGCCGCCGCCAAGGCGCGCGGGCTGCCCGTCACCTGCGGAGTGGCGGCGCATCATCTGGTGCTGAACGAGCTGGATGTCGGCTCCTACTACACCTTCCGCAAGGTGCGGCCGCCGCTGCGCAGCGAAGCCGATCGCAGCGCGATGGTGGAAGGCGTGGCGTCGGGCGCGATCGATGTGATCGTGTCGAGCCATGAGCCGCAAGGTGCAGACACCAAGCGCCAGCCTTTCGCGGCGGCGGCTTTCGGCGCGGTGGGACTGGAAACATTGCTGCCCGCCGCGCTCACCGTTTACCACGAAGGCCATGCATCCCTGCCGCATGTGCTGGCGGCGCTGACATCGGCGCCCGCGCGGTTGCTGGGCCTGCCGGGCGGCACATTGTCCAAGGGCGCGCCCGCCGATCTGGTGCTGATCGATCCGGACGAGCCATTCGCGGTGGATGCGGAGACGCTGCGCTCTCGCGCCCGCAACACGGCGTTCGATGGCCGCAAATTCCAGGGCCGAGCGCGGGCGACATTCGTGGGCGGAGAATGTGTGTTCGACCGGGCGCGTGGGTAACTCGCGACTGAAGCAAGCGAACGCACATCGGGCGTTCGACCCCGCCCCGAAATTTGCTGCGCAAATTTCGACCCTCCCTCAAGGGGAGGGTTAAAGTAAGGACCGTCGCTCGGCAGGGATGACAGGCGAAACGAACCCTGCCATCTTCCCGGCATGTCCGACATCGGTATCGCATTTCATCCGGACCTGATGGCCCTGGGGCTTTTGCTGGGCTACCTGCTGGGGTCGATTCCGTTCGGCCTGTTTTTCACATTCGTGTCGGGCGCGGGCGATATTCGCGCCATCGGGTCGGGCAATATTGGCGCGACCAATGTGCTGCGCACCGGCAAGAAATGGGCGGCAGCGGCGACGCTGTTGTGCGATGGCGCCAAAGGCGCGGCCGCCGTGTTGATCGCGCGTCACTGGCTGATGTTCGACGCGGAATGGTTCGCAGGCCTGGGCGCGGTGCTGGGACACGTGTTTCCGGTGTGGCTGAAATTCCGGGGTGGCAAGGGTGTCGCCACCTTTCTGGGAGTCTGTCTTGCCCTGTCCTGGCCCGTGGGATTGCTGGTCGCGGCAACCTGGGCGGGCGCGGCCTATATCTGGAAAATCTCGTCCCTGTCGGCGCTGATCGCCATCGCACTGTCGCCCGTTTTTTTCCTGCTCCATGGATTGGAGAGTTACGCGGGGCTGGCACTGCTGCTGGCGGCACTCATCTTCGCCATGCATCGGGACAATATTCGCCGGCTGCTGCGTGGCGAGGAGCCGCGCATCGGCCGGACCTCCGGCAGCGAAGCGGCCCAATAATGTGCGGAGTGGCCGTTGACGCAAAGTCTCAGCGATAGCGAACGGCGCGACTGGCTGCGGCTGGCGCGTACAGAGAATGTCGGGCCGGTTACATTCCAGAACCTGATCGCGCGTTTCGGCTCTGCGGGCGCAGCGCTGGCGGAAATTCCGCGCCTGGCGAAACGTGGTGGGCGCGAGTTGATCTTGCCACCACCCGGCGATGCGGCGCGTGAGATCGCGGCGTTGGCAGCGATAGGCGGGCAGCTGATCGCATCCTGCGAGCCGGAATTTCCGCAAGGGCTGGCGGCGCTCGATTCGCAGCCGCCGCTCATCAGCGTGCTGGGCAACACGCATCTGTTGCGCAAGGAGATGGTGGCGATTGTCGGCGCGCGCAATGCTTCCGCCCTCGCCCGCAAATTTGCGTCCATGCTGGCGCGCGATCTGTGCGATGCAGGACTGGTGGTCGCGTCGGGTCTGGCGCGCGGCATCGACAGCGCGGCGCATGAAGCGGCGCTGGATGGCGGCACGGCAGCGGTGGTGGCGGGCGGCGTGGACGTGATTTACCCGCCGGAGAATGACGCGCTGTACCGCGCCATTGCCGCGCGCGGCATCATCGTTTCGGAGATGCGGCTGGGCGAGGCCCCGCAGGCGCGGCATTTCCCGCGCCGCAATCGCCTGATCTCCGGGCTCTCGCGCGGCGTGGTCGTGGTGGAGGCAGCGGAGCGGTCCGGCTCGCTCATCACCGCCACCTATGCGCTGGAACAGGGGCGGGAGATTTTCGCGGTGCCCGGCTCGCCCCTCGATCCGCGCGCCAAGGGTTGCAACAAGCTGATCCGGGAGGGAGCGACCCTGACCGAAAGCGCCGATGATGTGCTGTCGGTTCTGCGGCCCATGCTGGGGCATGATTTCCGCGAGCCGGGCGGCGGCACGTCCCTCTCTCCTCCTGCGGTGGTATCCGATGCCGAGGCGGACCGGGTGCGCCGCCTGGTCGAGGAGACTTTGGGCCCGGCCCCGGTGGAGATCGACGAACTGATCCGCCAGACCGGGGCGCCTGCTGCCGTGGTGCTCACCGTGATTCTGGAACTGGAATTGGCCGGACGCTGCGCGCGCCAGCCGGGCAACCGGGTGTGCTGGTCGTAGGCGCATCGTCACGCTAGGCTCGACGGGCTCCGGTCAGCGAAGGCCGGAGGGGTTACAAAAAAGTTCGGGAGGGATTATGGCAGATGGCACACCCGCCAATCCGGCGGGACTGGGGTTGATTGGCTTTGGTCTGACCACCGTCTTGTTGAGTTCGATCAACGCAGGGCTATTGCCCGCGGGCGGCGAACCGGTCGTCATCCCGCTGGCCATGGCGTTCGGCGGCACGGCGCAGATGATCGCGGGCGTGATGGAGTTCAAGCTGGGAAACACCTTCGGCACCACCGCCTTCACCGCTTATGGCGCTT
>JAFIHO010000317.1 GCA_017849395.1 Hyphomicrobiales bacterium | reverse complement strand
ACCATCCGCGATTCCCAGATCACCGGCCTGCCGGAAAGCGACATGCATGACCGGCTGCTGCTGGAGGCGCGCGCCTTTGCCGCCCTGAAACAGTGGGACAATGCGCTGGATCTGGTTGCGCTGGACAATGCGCCCGAGACGCGGCGGCTGCGCGCCGACATTTACTGGGAGAGCGGCAACTGGGCCATTGCGGGCCAGAAGAGCGAGGAACTGCTCGATACCGCCTGGAGCGATTCCTCGCCGCTGACGCCGGAACAGCGCAGCGAAGTGTTGCGCACCGCCGTCGCCTATTCGCTGGCCAATGACTCCGCCAGCCTGCAGCGCATCCGCGACCGCTATACGACCAAGATGAAGTCCAGTACGGACTTCAGCGCCTTTGCCGTGCTGTCGGCGGATATCGATTCCCACGGCATCGCCTTCCGCAACGCCGCCGCGCAGATCGCCCAGATCGATACGTTGCAGAATTTCATGAAGGACTTTTCGAAGCGCAAGCAGCAGGTGGCTTCTAATTAGCCCCCTCCGCCCTTCGCTGGCTTATTCGGCGCCCCTCTTTGTTTCGGCACAACCGCGCCGGGGCGCCTGGCCAGCTACGTTCGGGCGGCGGAAGGTCCACCGGACCTTCCGCTTTACGCCCTCACCCTCCCCCGCCAGCGCTTCGCGCGCGGGAAGGAGGGTCATGACTCGCATGAACAATGACGACTAAAGACTGTCGGCCCAATGCACAGCACGCTGCGCGATTTTTTCCCAGCCGGGTTCGCCGATCAGCCAATGGCCCATGTTCGGCATGGTTTCATGCAGGGCGCGGTCCTTGTAGAGCGCCGCAATGCGCGAAACGGTGGTTGGCGGATTGAGGCGATCCTCCGACCCGGAAACCAGCAGCAGCGGGCAATCCACCGCGTCGGTATCGACCTCGCTGGCGCGGTTCATGTCCATGCCCCAATGCATGATCTCGAACGTGGCGCGACCTGATTCCGGCACCAGGCGCGAGAAGACCGCATCGCGCTGGTCGCGCGGCAGCAGGTTGAAGGAGGACGCCAGCGCGGCGTCGCGATTGGGTTCCAGGACATTGTTCCAGAAGCCCGTATGCAGCAGCATCGTCTGCGCGGCGCCGATCTCGAACAGGGTCGAAGGCGGGACGCCCCACGGCGCAGACGGAGCCAGCAGGATAAGGGCGCGGACTTCGCGCCGGGCCGCGAGCATCTGGGCCAGAAGCCCGCCCATGGAATAGCCCAACAGGATGGGCGGACTTTTCAGCCCCGCCATATCCTCTTCCAGATCGGCAAGGAAATCGCGCAGGCCCGTGGTGCCCAGCGCCGGTGGCGGCGGCGTACCGTCATGGAAGCGCAGGCAGGGCGCGTGAACCTTGTGGCCGGCCGCCTCGAAATGCCGGCGGAAGCCGTCCAGCGACCAGGGACCGCAGAACGCGCCATGGATCATCATCACGGGCGGCTTGCGGCGGCCCGGCATCAGGGCTCACCCGCATGACGGCGGAAGGCGCGCACCACCGCCGCATAGGTGTCGCGCTTGAAGGGCACGATCACGGCGGACAGGGAGTCCAGCGCCAGCCATTTCCATTCCGAGAATTCCGGCTCATGCGCGGTCAGGTCGATGTCGCTGTCCTTGCCCGTGAAGCGCATTGCGAACCATTTCTGTTTCTGTCCCCTGAACTTGCCGTGAAAGGCGATGCCGATCAGATGCGGCGGCAGGTCGTAGGTCAGCCAGTCTTCCATTTCGGCGATGATCTCGGCCTTGCCGGTGCCGACTTCTTCGCGCAATTCGCGAAGCGCGGCCTGGCGCGGGCTTTCGCCCTTGTCGATGCCGCCCTGGGGCATCTGCCAGCCTTCGACTGTCTGGTCGATCCGCTTGCCGACGAACACCTCGCCGTGACGATTGAGCAACATGATGCCGACACAGGGCCGGTAGGGAAGATCGGAATGGGTCATTCAAGAACTTCTGAAATCTGATTTAGCGCGAGGGATTTTGGGACTTGGGCAGGAGCGTCGCGCGGTCCATAGCGGCAGCGTATGGACGGCGGCGACGAACCCAAGGCCCAAAAGACCCCGCGTTATTGTTTTGGTGCGCTTACTATGGCCGAGACAGGGACCAGAACAAAGCCTCGGGATTCAAGACCTTTCGCCCATGCAGCAATGCGCGCGACGGACACCGGATAGAGATAGGCGGAGCCGATGGCGCTGCCTTTCTGGCGCGCTTCCGATTCGAGGGCCGAGAGCTGGCGGTCGATTTCCGGAGCGGTGCCGATCGTGTCCAGCATGGTGCTGCCGCGCGCGAAGGCGATGCCCGTCTGACCCGCCACAGCCGGCGTGACGGACTGGGCCGCTGCGCCATTGTCATAGAAGTAAAGCCCGCGACGCGCCAGATAGGTCAGCGCCGGAGCCAATGCGTCACTGTCGGACAGAAAGCGCTGGCCCAGCAGGTTGGTGACCCCGGCATAGCCGGTGAAGCGGGTGAGAGACCAGATCAGGCGCTGGCGATTGGCGTCTTCATCCTGGCCGGTGCGCAATGTGTGGGGACCCGGATCGCTTTCGGGAAAGTCGAACGGCTCCATCGGTACTTGCAGGAGCACTTCGTGCCCCTTTGCGCGCGCCTGCGCGACCCAGCGCCCGGCGTCGGCGGCGTAAGGCAAAAAGCCAAGCGTAACGGCGGACGGCAGTCCCTTCAGCGCGCCCTCGGTGGCGCGCGCGGACAGGCCCAGTCCCGACACCACGATGGCGATGCGCAGCTTGCCGTTCGGCGCGGGCGCGGCGTAGGCGGTCATCGGTTTGCGGCCGTCATCGGCGATGCGCGGCAACGGTCCCTGTGTGGTGTTCTCGACCAAGGCGGGATCAGCCAGCAGCGCCGATCCGGCATGGACCGGCTTGGTGATCGGTTCGCCCGGCGGGATGGCTTGTATTTCGTCTTCCGCCGCGTGATGCGCGGCAGGTTTGTGTGCGGCGATTGGCGGCGCGATATCGAGCACGACCGCGCCATTGCCATGCGTGCCCAGCAGCGTGATCGCCAAGGCGCCCGCAGCCAGCAGACAGGCGACGAAAGCAGCGGCGAAGGCGAGCGCGCTCACCGCCCGGGAATGAAGCGGCCTGGAGCTGGATTCGGGGGAATCCGCGACGGTCATGGCGCCAATATATTAACGCCCATGGTTACACCCCGGTTAACGGGGCGTCCGGCCAGACCTTAAGAGTCTTAACGCGCGCTGTCGGCCGGTTTCGCGGCGGGGGCGGCGGCGGCCTGCTGGTTGGCCGAGGCGACGGTCATCTTTCCGTGCAGCAGGTCTTCCGCATAGGAAAGCTGGAAATCGTCATATTTCTTGCCCGGCGCAGGATGGACGACCGGGCCGACATTCTTCTTCACCGGCTCGCCTTCCAGATGGCCGCGCAGATCCGCTTCCGAGGGCCGCACCAGCTTGGGCATGGCGGATTCATCGCCCTGCGCCACCTGGATATCGGGGATGATGCCCTGCGCCTGGATCGAGTGGCCGGACGGCGTGTAGTAGCGCGCGGTGGTGAGGCGCAGCGCGCCGCCGCCATCCAGCGGGATGATGGTCTGCACCGAGCCCTTGCCGAAG
>JAFIHO010000316.1 GCA_017849395.1 Hyphomicrobiales bacterium | reverse complement strand
CGGCTATGACGCTGCGCTGGACGCCTGGGGCGTGCATGGCGTGGGCGGCGCACTGGGCGCCATCCTGACCGGCGTGTTCGCCAACAGCCACATCAACTCGCTCGGCAAGGGCTGGCTGATCGACGGCAATATCGGGCAGGTCTGGGCGCAGTTCTTGGGCATCGCGATCGTGTTCATCTATTGCGCGGTCGTGACGTTCATCATCCTGAAGGTCATCGACATGATCGTCGGCCTGCGCGTGTCGCCGGAAGTCGAAGTCGAAGGCCTCGACATCAATCTGCACGGCGAGACCATCCACGGTTAAGCCAGGCGGTTCTTGCGGTAACTGGGGCGGGCCGAAAGGTCCGCCCCTTTTTCTTTGCCCCCATCTTTGTTTTCCCCCATCCGTCGCAACTCGAGTCGGCTCCGCCGACATCTCGTTGCGACACCTTCCCCCACGAGGGCTACGCCCTGCGGGGGAAGGAAACTGGTGTATGCTGGTAGGCTGGGTGCGATCTATTGCGGTTCGTCTTCCACCGTCACGCCCATCGCCATCAGCCGGTCGAGCACGCCATCCCTGCGCAGCAGGGGGCCGATGCTGATGACCGCGATGGTCTTGCCCGGGGTCTTCAGCGCGGCGTCGAGACCCTTGACCATCAGATCGACGCTGAGCGCCTCGACCGCGCCGGCCTGCTGGCTGGCGCGCGCGACACATTCCAGCAGCCGAGTCTCGGCGTAATGCTGCTTCACCTGCGCGATGTCGCCCTGCGCCCAGGCTTCGGCGGCGGCGGCGGCATCGCGCGCCTGGCGCTCGGTATCGTCCACCGCCTGTTCCAAGCAGGGACGCTGGCGCTCATGCGGCAGGGCCAGCACCGCGCGCACGGTCGGCATCAGGTCGAATTCGCCCATGCGGGTGATCCTGATGCGGGCGCGGCGGGCCATGCGCTCCACGGTACGGCGCGGCTCGCTGCGGGAGAGATCGCGCTTGGACAAAAAATCGCGCTGCAGGCGCATCGCCGCCACCAGCGGAATATCGCCGGCATAACGCCCGGCATCCTCGCCTGCCAGTTTCTGCACGGCGGCGAAACGCGCGCGCAGCGGTTGGGGCAATGACGCCTCCAAGGTCTGGCCGCGCGGCTGACGCAGCAGATCGCCATGCCACAGATAGAACCAGGCCGCGTCCACCATGTTCACATCGGGCGCGGGCGGCAGCAGCAACTGGCGCGCACCGGCGATGAAACGGTTCAGGCTGTCGCGATTCCATTCCAGATCCTCGGGCATCGGACCGATGGTGCCGAGAATCCAGATCTCCGCCTCGCCGCGCCGCAATTTCCACACGGCGGGACCGCGTGCGTCGGCGGTCACCACCACCGTTTCGCTGGCGGCGTCGGACCAGTCTTCCTGCTGCGCGATGGCGGCGGGCGCGAGCAGCAGCAGACAGGCCGTGAGGAGGGTCTTGCGGATCATGACAGGAGCGGGAGCATAACGATCTTCTGGCCGGGAAGATGGCAACTGACTAAAGTCCCGCCGCGATTTGGAGATTCCGCTTGTCCAGCCGTCTTGATGCCCTGCCCCCCGGGCCCTTTGCCCGTCTTGCCGATCTTCTGGGCGGGACTGCGCCGGGCAAGGAGCCGATCAGCCTGGCGCTGGGCGATCCATCGGGCGCGGTGCCGGACTTTGTCAAAGCGGCGATGGACCAGAACATCGCCAGCTTCGGCAATTATCCCGCCATCACCGGCACGGCGGACTGGCGGCAGGCCGCGGCGGACTGGCTGAACCGGCGCTTCGCACTGGGCGAGGCAATCGACCCCGAAAAGCATGTGCTGCCGCTGAACGGCACGCGCGAGGGGCTGTTCCTGTCGCTGCCGCCGCTGCTGCCGGAAGAGAAAGGCGGCGGGCGGCCCATCGTGGCGATGCCCAATCCCTTCTATCAGGTCTATGCGGCGGGAAGCCTGGTGGCGGGCGCGGAGCCTTTGTATGTCGCCGCCACGGAGGCGAGCGGCTTTCTGCCCGATTATGCGGGTCTGCCCGAGGCCACGCTGAAGCGGATCGCCGCCGTCTATATCTGCTCGCCCTCCAATCCCGAGGGCGCGGTGGCGAATGATGCCTATTGGCGGCGTCTGTTCGCGCTGGCGGAGGCGCATGATTTCGTCGTGCTGGCGGATGAATGTTACGCCGACATCTATTTCGGCGAGCCGCCGCTGGGTGCGCTGACGGCACGGCTGAATCAGTCGGGCGGACTGGCGCGGCTGCTGAGTTTCCATTCCCTGTCCAAGCGGTCGGGAATGCCTGGCTTGCGGTCAGGGATCGTGGCGGGCCATGCCGATCTGATCGCGCGCCTTCGGGCCTTTCGCAATGTGGGCGGGCCGCAGGTGCCCGGTCCTATCCTGGCGGCATCGGCGGCGGCCTGGCGCGATGAGGCGCATGTCGAGGCCGGACGGGCGCTGTATGCGCGCAAGATGGCGCTGGCGCAGGAGATATTGGGCAACCGGATGACACGCCCCCAAGGCGGCTTCTTTGTCTGGCTGAAGGTGGGCAATGGCGAGGATTTCGCGCGGCGCCTGTGGCGGGAACAGGGTGTCCGGGTGCTGCCCGGCGCTTACATGGGGCGCGAGACCGAACCGGGAACCATCCAGTCAAACCCCGGTTTTCCTTACGTCCGTATCGCCCTCGTTAGCGATTTGGTAACCATTCGGGCCGCTCTTGAGAGGGTGGCAGAAACGCTGGGCACTGCATGACCACCGTGTATGTCGAAGCGAAACACCGGCTTTCTTCCCCCGGCGCGCGTCAGCGCATGACGGGGGGAGATGTCCGCTGCGCGCGAGCGCGTAGCGGACAGAGGGGGGCATTCAAATGAAACGCGCCAGACTGACCGGAGGCGTCTATCACCCGCGCGCGCAGGGCGGCGCCATGAGCGATGCGCTGGCCGAAGCGCGCGAAGCGGTGGCGCGGCTGGCCCGGATGGCCGT
>JAFIHO010000315.1 GCA_017849395.1 Hyphomicrobiales bacterium | reverse complement strand
GGCGTTCCGCGATGCGGTTGCGCGCGGCTGCGACGGGGCGGAAATGGATGCCCACCTATCCCGTGACGGGTCCGTCATGGTCCCTCACGACTATCGCCTGATGCGGGATGTTGCGCGCAAGGATGACGCGTGGCTTGCCGCGCCGGGCCCGCGCATCAAGGATCTGAGCCGTGACGAATTGCAACACTATGATGTCGGCCGGCCAAAGCCGGGCAGCGATTACGCCCTGCGTCATCCGGATTTGCACGGCGCCGATGGCGAAACGATTCCGACACTGACCGATGTGATCGCCGTGGCGCGGGCTGCGCCAAAATCATTTCTGCTGCTGGTCGAACTGAAATGCGACCAAACCGACGACAGCGCCGACCCCGAAGCACTCGCCGACGCGACGATGCGCGCCATCGCGGCGGCTGATTTCGTGGATCGGGTGATCTATGTTGGCTTCGACTGGCGGGCGCTGTTGCGCGTGAAGCAAATGCAACCGTCCGCGCGCTGCTGTTTCACCACCGACAAACTGGAAGGCGATGTGACGCCCGTGCTCAACGCCATCAAGGAATCGGGTGGCGAGGGCTGGTTTCCCAACCATCGCGATCTAACCGCGGACCGCGCGGCGCAGGCCCGTGCCCTTGGCCTGAAGCTGGCTGCGTGGACGGTGAACGACACGAACGAGATGCAACGCCTGACCGCGCTAGACATCGATGCGATCTGTACGGATCGGCCGGATCAACTAGCGCGGATTTATTGAATCTGTCGAAGTCCCATTGTCATTCCCGCGAAAGCGGGGATCCAACTTAAGAGCGGGCAGTCTCAAAATCGGATCGCTGTTTACCGTTCGCACCCCGCCGCTCGCTTGGGCTCGCGGCGTTGTTCGCTCGGAACGGTCCCCCGGACCGTTCCATCTGGCGTTTTGCACGCAAAACGCCAGACCGCTCACAACCCTTCAAACAGCGCCGTTGACAGATACCGTTCCGCAAAACTCGGAATGATCGCCACAATCGTCTTGCCCGCATTCTCCGGCCGCGCGCCAACCTCCAGCGCCGCCGCGATGGCTGCGCCGGATGAAATCCCCACCGGAATGCCTTCCAGCCGCGCCGCCTTGCGCGCCGTCTCCAGCGCGGTTTCGTTGGAGATGGTGATCACTTCATCGATCACCTTGCGATCCAGGATGGCAGGAACGAAGCCCGCGCCGATGCCCTGAATCTTGTGCGGCCCTGGCTGGCCGCCCGACAGGACCGGACTGTCCTCCGGCTCCAGCGCGATCATCTTCACGTCCGGCTTCTTCGCCTTCAGAACCTGGCCGACGCCAGTGATGGTGCCGCCCGTGCCGACACCTGAGATCACGATATCGACCTTGCCGTCCGTATCGTTCCAGATTTCCTCGGCCGTGGTGTGGCGATGGATGTCGGGATTGGCCGGATTCTCGAATTGCTGCGGCATCACCGATGCGGGGGTTGCCGCCAGCAATTCATGCGCCCGCGCGATGGCGCCCTTCATGCCCTTGGCCGATTCGGTCAGTTCGATCTGCGCGCCCAGGATCATCAGCATCTTGCGCCGTTCCAGCGACATGGATTCCGGCATCACCAGGATCAATTTGTAGCCCTTCGCCGCCGCGACAAAGGCCAGTGCGATGCCGGTATTGCCGCTGGTCGGCTCGATCAGCGTGTTGCGGCCCGGCGCGATGATGCCCTGCTTTTCCAGCGTGTCGATCATCGCGACGCCGATGCGATCCTTTACCGAGGCAAGGGGATTGAAGAATTCCAGCTTCAGCAGGACATCGGCCTTGACGCCCGCCTGGGCCGTCATGCGCTGCATCCGCACCAGAGGCGTATTGCCGATGGTGTCGGTGATGGAGTTATAGATGCGGCCACGTCCCGGCTTTGCGGTATCCATTCCTGTCTCCTATATCGCGAAATCGGCGCGGGGCCGGTCGTCGGCCTCGACGCCCGTGGCCCGCGCCTGCTGGCACAGATCCTCGATCGAAACCGAATCCAGCCTTGTCATCAGTTCTTCCTGCAACGTCTGCACGAAGGGGGCCACGATGCGCTGACCAAGATCGGACCGCGCTTCGGCTTTCTCCTCCTCGGCATCCTCGATGCTTTCGGCCACCCTCACCACATCCCCGACCGAGATGCGCCGCCGCTCCCGCGCCAGGCGATAGCCGCCGCGCGGCCCGCGCACGCCTTTCAGGATTCCCGCACGCACCAGCTGCTGCATCACCTGTTCCAGGTAACGCTGCGGCACGCCCTGGCGCGCGGTGATCTCCTTGGCCTGCACCGGCTCGGGCCGCGCATTGAAGGCGATGTCGATCACCGCCTCCAGCGCCAGCAGGGTCTTGCGCGACAGTTTCAGCATCAGGGCTTGACCGTCGTCCCGGTGGAGCCGAAGCCGCCCGCGCCGCGCGATGTTTCCGAAAGCTCATCGGCCTCGAACAGCACGGCCTGTTCATACCGGGCGATCACCATCTGGGCGATCTTCATGCCGCGCGCGATGCGGAACGGCGCGTCGCCCAGATTGATCAGGATCACCTTCACCTCGCCACGATAATCGCTGTCGATGGTGCCCGGCGTATTCAGGCAGGTGATGCCGTGATTGATGGCCAGTCCCGAACGCGGTCGCACCTGCGCCTCCGCGCCCGCAGGAAGTTCGATGGCAATGCCGCTGGGCACCGCGGTGCGTGCGCCGGGCAGCAATTCGATATCCGCGTCAATGGCGGCCAACAGATCCAGCCCCGCCGATCCGGGCGTCGCATAATGCGGCAGCGGAAGGTCTCGGCCATGCGGCAGTCTTTTGATCATCACTCTCATGCCGCATGTCCCAGATATTGCGCGATGCGCGCCGCAAGCCGCGCGCCCACTTCCGTTTTTGTCATGTCCGGCCAGTCTTCCGCCGGTTCGTCTTTTCCGTTTTTGGCGCTCACGATATGCACCCGGTTGCGGTCACCGCCCATCACGTCGCCGGAAACGTCATTGGCGACGATCCAGTCCGCGCCCTTGGCTTTGCGCTTGGCGACGGCGTTCTGAACCACATTCTCGGTTTCGGCCGCGAAACCGATCAGCAGACGCGGACGGCGCGGATGCGCGCCCAGGGTCGCCAATATGTCGGGATTCTCCACCAGCTTGATAAGTGGCACGACCCGGTCGGTGTTTTTCTTGATCTTGCTATTGGCAGCGATATCGGGCCGCCAGTCGGCCACGGCGGCAGTCATCACCGCCACATCGGCGGGCAGGGCGGCCTCGCAGGCCGCCAGCATTTCGCGCGCCGTCGTCACCCGCATCAACTTCACACCCGAAGGCGGCGCGATATCCACCGGCCCGGAGATCAGCAATGTCTCCGCGCCCGCACGGGCCAGCGCCTCGGCAATGGCATAGCCCTGCTTGCCGGACGAACGGTTGGCAAGGAAGCGCACCGGATCCAGCGGCTCCTGTGTCGGCCCCGCCGTCACCAGCGCGCGTATACCGGACAGCGGCCCCGGCAAGGCCAACGCGCGTTCGATGGCCGCGACGATCTCCAACGGCTCGGCCATGCGGCCGGGCCCGAACTCGCCGCATGCCATCTCGCCATCTTCCGGCCCAACGAACAGAACGCCGTCGCGCTTCAATGTCTCGAAATTGCGTTGGGTCGATGCCGCCTGCCACATTCGCACATTCATCGCGGGCGCCATCAGCACTTTCTTATGGGTGGCCAGCAGCGTGGTGGAGGCCAGATCATTCGCCAGACCATTCGCCATCTTGGCCATCAGGTCGGCCGTGGCGGGCGCGACCACCACAAGGTCCGCGCTGCGCGACAGTTGGATATGTCCCATCTCCGCCTCGTCGGTGAGGCTGAACAGGTCCTGAAACACTTTCTCGCCGGTCAGGGCGGCGACGGACAGCGGCGTAACGAATTCTTCTCCGGCCCTGGTCAGGATGGCGCGTGTCTTGACCCCGCGCTCCGCGAGCCGCCGGATCAGCTCCAGGCTCTTGTAAGCCGCGATCCCGCCGCCGATGATGAGAAGGACGCTTTTCCCGCGCATGGTGCCAAAACTACGGTTACCGGTCGTGGTATATAGCAAATCACGTCAGCTTTTTGTAGTTCCATGCAACCCCATGAAATCCAAGCAAAATTAATCGGGATCGCCCGCACGCCCGCGCGCCTGGCCCCCATGGAGGAGATTGCAGCCGCAACTGTCACCCAAGAGCAGGGAATCGCTGGCGACGCGCGCGGCGCCAAACGCCGACGCCAGGTCAGCATCCTGTTCAAGGAAGACTGGGAAGCCGCCTGCCGCGACGTTCCGCTGGCGCAAACGCTGCCCTGGATCACGCGCCGCGCCAATCTCCTTGTCGAAGGGATGCCCAATCCGCGCGCGGCGGGCGGCATCATCCGCATCGGCGAGGTGGTGCTGGAAGTGGTTTGCGAGACCGAACCTTGCGACATCATGGAGAAGGCGCAGGCCGGGCTGAAAGCCGCCCTGACGCCGGGCTGGCGGGGCGGCGTCTGCTGCAAGGTGGTTAAGGGCGGAACTCTTTCCCTGGGCGATTTGGCCGAATCCGGTTAAGCCACGGTTCATGTGGGCCTGTCATGATGGTGTCATGGCAATGACGACCGACGACCTCTACCGTCTGGCTTCGGATCTCGCCCAGGAGCATGGTGCGAATGCCTCCGACTATGCCAGCCGCGCAGCCGTCACCCTGGAAGCCGAAGGCGCGCATGAGCGCGCGAAATTCTGGTTTCTGATGATGGTGATGCTGGCCGACATCAAGAGCGGCCGTGTCGATCCCGAGATGCATATCACGGTGCATTAAAGTCGCCCCCCTCTGACGCAGCTCGGGTCGTCTTAGGCGACACCTCGCTGCGCCATCTCCCCCGTTATGCGCTTCGCGCAACGGGAGAAGGGGGGCCGGTGTTTTGCATCAACCTCCCCGGTAGGCCGGAGATGCGGTAAGGTCCGGAGATTCTTTTCCGGACAGCCATGCCGCTCGATCCGTTGGTGAAGGCCTTTCTCGACCAGGCGGCGGCGATCCCGCGCCCGCCCACCTGGACCCTGCCGCCCGCTGCGGCGCGTCAGTCCTTTGCCGCCATGATGGGGCTGGTGGGCGCGCGCGATGTGGCGGTGGGCCGGGTGGACAATTTCACCATACCAGGTCCGGCGGGCGATATCCGCGCCCGCGCCTATGCCCCGGTCGCGGTAAGCAGCGAGCCCCAGCCCACCCTGGTCTATTTTCATGGCGGCGGCTTCATGCTGGGCAATCTCGACACCCATGACGGTCTGTGCCGCCTGCTGGCGGCGGAAGGCGACCTTCGGGTCATCGCGGTGGATTACCGCCTCGCGCCGGAAAACAAATATCCCGCCGCCGTCGTGGATGCCTTCGCCGCCACCCAATGGATCGAGCAGAATGCCACCGCGCTGGGTGTCGATGCGGGCGCCATTGCGGTGGGCGGCGACTCGGCTGGCGGCATGTTGGCCGCCATCGTCGCGCAGATGGCGCGCGGAACCGCGCTGCAGATCGCGTTCCAGCTGCTGATGTTTCCCAATACCCAGATCGGCGGCGAGACATCCTCACTCAATGAATTCGCCCAGGGCTATTTCCTGGAG
>JAFIHO010000314.1 GCA_017849395.1 Hyphomicrobiales bacterium | reverse complement strand
GGCCCGCGCCCCGGCCAGATCGATGTCGATGGCCTGCCGCTGGTGAAGCCGCCTTCTGGACGTATCCCGGCGATCAACCTGGAGCGCGGCGACATCGCCTGGCAGGTGCCGCATGGCGAGACGCCGGATTTCATCCGCAACCATCCGGCGCTGAAGGGCAAAACGATTCCGCGCACCGGCATGATGGGCAAGGTGGGACCGCTGGTGACCAAGTCGCTGGTGATCTGCGGCGATCCTGGCCAATACACCGATACGAACGGCATCCGCGGGGCACGTCTGCGCGCCTATGACAAGAAGACCGGCGAGGAGAAAGACAGAATCTTCATGCCGGCGGAACAGACCGGATCGCCCATGACCTACATGCTGGGCGGACAGCAATATATCGTGCTGGCCATCGGCGGCGGCAATTACACGGCGGAGTTCGTGGCGTTCAAACTGCCGAAGGGGTAATGCACGCATCCTCATGCTTCGACAGGCTCAGCATGAGTATACTTCCCGTATTCACACTTTTGCTTCCGTCCTCACCCTGAGTTCCTCATCCCGACCTTGTCGAGGGACGGAGGGTGAGGGCTTCGCTCACATCACCGCGCCGACCTGCCAGGGGACAAATTCGAGCCCACCATAACCCAGTTCCTCGCTCTTGCTCTTCTTGCCTGACGCAACGGCCAGAAGCAGGTCCAGGATTTCCTTGCCCTTCTCCTCGATGGTGGCGTCGCCCGTGGCGATGCTGCCGCAATCGATATCGATATCGTCCTTCATGCGGTTATAGATGTCGGTGTTGGACGACAGCTTGATCGAGGGCGAGGGCTTGCAGCCATAGGCCGAGCCGCGCCCGGTGGTGAAGGCGATCATGGTCGCGCCCGACGCCACCTGGCCCGTGGC
The DNA here is from genome assembly GCA_017849395.1 of Hyphomicrobiales bacterium. GTDB lineage: Bacteria > Pseudomonadota > Alphaproteobacteria > Micropepsales > Micropepsaceae > Rhizomicrobium. Next base: position 9,247 of record JAFIHO010000314.1, on the reverse strand, counting down.
CGACACCGGATCGAAACCCGGACTGTCCATGAACACAAAGCCGCGCGTGTTCAGCGGCTTCGCATATTCGATCACGTCATTCATGGTCGAGGTGCCGCTTTTCGCCACCGCGCCCAGCGATTTTTCCAGGATGGTGGTGAGACCGCCCGCCTTGTTGCCCGGCGAGGGATTGTTGTTCATCTCGCCGCCATTGATGGAGGTGTAATGCTCCCACCAGTCCAGCCGCGCGCGCAGCTTGTCGGACACGGTCTGGTCCTTGGCGCGCGCATAGAGGAGATGTTCCGCGCCATAGATTTCCGGCGTTTCCGACAGGATCACCGTCGCACCCAGCGCCACCAGCCGGTCCGACGCATTGCCCAGCGCGGGATTGGACGTGATGCCCGACCAGCCGTCGGAGCCACCGCATTGCAGGCCCAGAACCAGTTCGCTTGCGGGCACCTCGCTGCGTGTGTTGGCATTCACCACCGGCAGCATCGCCTTCAGATGCTCCAGACCCTGTTCGATGGCGCGGCGGGTGCCACCGATCTCCTGGATGGTGAAGGACTGGAACAGACCGCCATCCCGCATCCCGTAATCGGATTTGAACTTGGCGATCTGCACCGCCTCGCAGCCCAGCCCGACCAGCAGCACCGCGCCGAAATTCGGATTGGCCGCCGTGCCCCACAGGGTGCGGCGCAGAATGTCATAGCCCTCACCCGCCATGTCCATGCCGCAACCGCTGACATGGGTGATGGGCACGATGCCATCGACATTGGGATAGGCGTCCAGCAAGCCGCTGCGCTCCGCCGCTTCGGCGATGTGGCGCGCCACGGTGGCCGAACAATTCACGCTGGTCAGCACACCGATATAGTTGCGCACGCCCGTCTTGCCGTTGGCGCGGCGATACCCCATGAAGCTGCGCGCCGGTTCGGGTACATTGCGGCGCAGCGGCGCGACGGCCTCGCCGCGCAGTTCGGACAGCGCCATATTGTGGGTGTGCACCAGCGCGCCCGGCGCGATGTCGGCGGTCGCCTGACCGATCACCTGGCCATATTTGCGCACCAGATCGCCCTTGCGGATCGGCACGGTAGCAATCTTGTGGCCGGGGCCGATGGCTTCCGTCAGGATGACATTCTCGGAAGCGATGGTTTCGCCCTGCGGCAGCCTTATGCGGGCGACCACGATGTTATCGGACGGATGCAGGCGGACGGCGACCAGGGCGGACATGCGGGTTTTCCTGAATTTCAGAGGACAATAGCTGCTTAGGAGATACGATAGAAGCGCCGCGCCGTGCCGCCGAACAGCGCGGCTTTTCCCGCCGGATCACTGACGCCAGACAGGCTTTCCGCCAGTTCGAGCCAGGTCTGATAGTCCGTGCGCAGTTCCAGCACGGGCCAGTCGCTGCCCCACATCAGCCGGTCGGGACCGAACAATTCCACCAGGTGCCGCACATAGGGGACAAGCTGTTCCGGCCGCCAGTCGGACGCCGCTTCGGTAACCAGCCCGGACAATTTGCACCAGACATTGGGCAGCGCCGCCAGCGCGCGCATCTCGTCCCGCCAGGGATCAAGCAGGCCATCGGCAATGAACGGCTTCGCGCCATGATCGATCACGATGGGGAGCGCCGGATGCCGTTCCGCGAAACGGCGCAGGAAGGGCAGATGACGGGAGAAGGCCAGCGCATCGAAGCCCAGGCCATGCGCCTGCATCGCGGCGATGGCGGGATCAAGCGCCGGGTCCGCGATCCAGTCATCATCCGGCAGAATCTGCAACATGGGACGCAGGCCGCGCATTTTCGGATGCCGCGAAAGTGCCGCGATGCGCGCGGGCGCGTGTGGCGATTTCAGATCGACCCAGCCCACCACCGCCTTCACCAGATCGGTCTGGTCGGCGACACGCAGCATGAAATCGGTGTCGCGGTCGCTTTCCTGGGTCTGCACCAGCACCGTGCCGCCGATCCCGGCCCTGGCCGCCAGCGGCGCCAGATCGTTCGGGCCGAAGTCGCGATAGATCGGCGCCAGATCCGGCGTCGGCCAGGCGCAGTCATTCCGGCCCAACTGCCAGAAATGCTGATGCGCGTCGATCCTCATGCGGCGCGCTCGCGCGGCGACAGCGCGAACCACAACACCATGCCGAAACAGGCGGCGGGCACCAGCATGGCGTAATTGATCGCCGACTGGTCCGATATCCAGCCCATCAGCAGCGGGATCACCGCGCCGCCCGCGATGCCCATGACCAGGAAGGACGAACCCGGCTTGGTCAGCGGCCCCATTCCCTCCAGCGCCAGCGCGAAGATGGTGGGAAACATCACCGACATGAAAAAGCTGACCGCGACCAGTGCGTAAAGGCCAACGGCCCCGCCTGCGACGGCCGCGACAGCGGCGAGCACGATATTGGCGGCGGCGTAGAAGGTCATCAGCCGCGCCGGACCGATCCGGTCGAGCAAAACCGTGCCGACGAAACGCCCGACCAGGAAGCAGGCAAGGGAGATCGTCAGATAATTCGCCGCGGTGATCTCGCCCACGCCGGTTTCGTGCTGGGCATAGCGGATCAGGAAACTCCACACGCCCACCTGCGCGCCGACATAGAAAAACTGCGCCGCCGCGCCCAGCATGAAATGCCGATGCCGGAACAGTTCCAGAAACGCACCTGGCTGGCGCTGTTCTTCCGGCTCCGGCGATTCCGCCACGGCGGGAAAACGGGTGACATAGACGATCACAGCCCACAACAGTACGAAACCGCCCAGCAGCAGATAGGGAATCTGCACCGCATGGGCCTCCCGCGCATAAAAGGCGGCCAGTTCCGCAGGCGGCATGGCGGCAAGCTGCTGCGGCGTCGGCTCGATGCCCGACAGGATGAAATGCTGGCCGATCAGCACCCCGACACTGCTGCCAACGGGATTGAAGGATTGCGCCAGGTTGATGCGCCGCGCAGCGCCTTCGGGCGAACCCAGCACCAGCATAAGCGGATTGGCGGCGGTTTCCAGAAACGCAAGACCACTTGCGATGACGAACAGCGCGAACAGGAAGAAGCCGTAGCGGGTATATTCGGCGGCGGGATAGAACAGCAGCGCGCCCAACCCATAGAGCAGCAGCCCCACCACCACACCCGCCTTGTAGCCCGCGCGGCGCATGAACAGGGCCGCGGGAATGGCGAACACGAAATAGCCGATATAGAAGGCCGTCTGCACCAGGCCGGTCTGCCAGTCGGCCAGGGTGAAGGCCTTCTTGAACTGCTTGATAAGAATGTCGTTCAGATTGTTGGCGACGCCCCACAGGAAGAACAGGCTGACGATCAGAAAGATCGCCAGCATATAGCGTTGTTCGCGCCCGGCATTGCCTGTCATCGTTCCCCCTGTTGTCATGGTGTCGGCGCGGACGGATGCAGCAACCCGTCCCGCCGCAGCGCGTCCCAGAACTCCGCCGGGATCGCATATTCCAGATTGGCCCGCGCGGCGGCAGCTTCGGCTTCGTTGACCATGCCGGGGATCACGGCGGCGACCTGTGGATGGGCCAGCGGAAACTGCATCGCGGCGGCGGACAGCGGTACGGCAAAACGGTCGCACACAGTTTCGATGCGGCGCACGCGCGCAACAATATCCGGCGGGGCGGGTTCGTAATTGTAATGGAACGGCCCCTCGCCTTTAACGCCGGTCGCCAGGATGCCGGAATTGTAAGGCCCGCCTATGATGAGCGAGACGCCGCGTTCGGCGCAGCGGGGCAGAAAGGATTCCAGCGCCGTCTGCTCCAGCAAGGTATAGCGGCCCGCCAGCAGGAAACAGTCGAAGTCACCCTCATTCAGCGCCAGCTCGCAGACTTCCCACTCATTGACACCCAGGCCGATCGCTCGAACCGCGCCTGAGTCTCGCAACGCGCGCATGGCGCGGTAGCCGCCGGTGATGAACTGGCGCCAGCGGTCGGCATGACGCTCCTTGTGGGTCAGCCTGCCGATGTCATGCGCCAGCAGGATATCGATGCGGCTGCGCTGCAATCGTTGCAGGCTTTCGCGCCAGGATCGCATCACGCCGTCATAGGAATAATCGAACACCGGACGCACCGGATTGGGCGTGACATAGCCCTCGCGCAGCTCCGTCACATCGTCATCCGGCGCGGGGTCCAGCAACCGGCCCACCTTGGTGGACAGGATGATGCGTTCGTCCGGGTCCAACCGTTTCAGCGCCGCGCCCAGCCGCTGTTCGCTCAGGCCGAAACCGTAATAGGGCGCGGTGTCGAACAGCCGCACACCCGCCGCATGCGCCGCATCGATGGATGCGCGGGCGGCATCGTCGCTCACGGCGCGATAGAGATTGCCGATGCCGGCGCCGCCGAAACCCAGCGCGGTCAGCATCAGCCCCGTCTTGCCCAGCGGGCGCGATAACAGCATCAGTGCTGTTCCGACAGGGCGAAGATGCGCGTCATCTCCACCCATTTTTCGCCCGGCTTCGCCCAAGGCAGATACTGCTGGAATTCCTCCATCCGCCGTTCCCAGGCCTGCACTGCCGGACTTGCGGCATCGGCGGCCGCCTTGGCGGCGGCGGAGAAACGCTCGCTCACATCCATCACCATGAACAGGCGATTGCCGGTGAGGAATATCTGCATCTCCTCGATCCCGGCGTCGCGGATGGATTTCATGATTTCGGGGGGCGGACCGCCCGGCGCGTGCCACTGGCGGTAACGCGCGATCAGCTCCGGATCATCCTTCAGATCAAGCGCGAGGCATACACGTCTGGACACACCGCCACCCTTTTGGGCCGCGTCAGGTCCGGCCCTTGGCGAAACGATGTCATGTCCGGCGGGGGAACGCTAGTCGTTCACCAGATCGAGCGGATAGAGCGGCCGCGTGACTTTCGTGAAAGGAATGCGCCGCATATTGACCGTGGTGGGACCGGGCGTGTCGGCAATCAGGATGCGCGCCGCGATGGGCGTATAGGTGGCGCGGAAATGCGCCGGGGAGCGTACGAACACCAGTGCCGCCCGCGCCGGATCGAGCCCGACCGAGCGATGAATGCCGGTGTCCCATTCGAAATGCGGGATGGAGCGGATGTTCACGCGGATATCGCCGATGGCCAGCACCACGGTCAGCCCCATTTCGCCCAACATGCCGTTCGCGCCGGGACCGGTCAGCGTATAGGTGCCGTCGCTGATCGCCTTGACCTGGCCGGTAACGGTCAAGGGATCGCCCAGGCCCGACCGCTTGTGACCCAGCTTCAGGGTTACGCGCGCACCCGCGCCCGCGCGCGCCGCTTCGGCGGCGGCCTCGGCATCGCAGATGGTGCAGATGCTGATGCGGCCCGCGCGGTCGGCGCCCGCATGCAGCAGCGCGGCCAGCACCGCCGTGGAATCCGCCGCCGCGCCGCCGCTGGGCGTATCGCCTGCATCACTGACCACGGTGAGGCCTTCGGACGACAGGCCGATGCGGATCGCTTCATCCAGCGGCGTCACGGTCGGTTCGAATTCTGTGCGGCGGTCCCATGCCATTTTCGCCAGCGCATCGGCGGCGCGTTGCGCGGCGGCGCGGTCGCCATCGGCACAGACCAGCGCCGCGAAGCCCAGATCGGGCGTGTCGATCCAGGGCTGCACCGGAAACAGCGAGACATGCAGCACCTCGCCCCGCGCCTCCATCGCCCGGCCTGCCGCCACGATATCGGCCAGCGGCGGCGCGGTGGTGCGGGCGGAATCGGGACTGACCACCATGTGCCGCTTGGCCAGCGCCATCACCGGCTTCACCTTGCCGCCGATCCAGTCGAGAAGAAGCTGCGTGGCGCGCGCCCCGGTTTCGTACATGTCGATATGGGGAAATTCGCGATAGCCGATATAGGCAACATCGGGCTGGATCATCGCCGCCGTGATATGGCCGTGCAGGTCCAGCGAAACCGTGATCGGCTTTCCGGGCACGACTTCGCGGACGCGGCGCACGATTTCGGCCTCGGCGTCGGGTTCGTCTTCCAGGATCATCGCGCCATGCAGCGCCAGGAACACGCCATCCACCGGACCGGCGGCGCGCAGCCGCTCCAGCAATTCGCCCAGCAGTGCTTCAAACGTCGCGCGTTCCACCGTGCCCGACGCCATGGCATGCGCGCCGATCAGGGGCACGATCTCCGCACCGGCCGCGCGCAGCGTGTCGATCGCGGCGGGTATTTCCAGCTTCGCATCGCCATAGCCGGTGAACATCGCCTCGCCGCGATTGACATATTGCTCTTCGAAGGTGGCGAGCGTCGTGGTGAAAGGTACGAAGCTGTTGGTTTCCTGCTTCAGTTCCGCGATGGCGATACGCATGACTTCTCCCCTCAATTCCCGAATCCCAGCCGCGCCCGGCCCGGGATCGCCGCCAGAAGTTCCTTTGTGTAATCGCTCGACGGTGACGCAAAAACCTGTGCCGTGGCGCCGGATTCCACCACCCTGCCGCGCCGCATCACCATCACGCGGTGACACACCTGCGCCGCCACCCGCATGTCATGGGTGATGAACAGCATGGCGAGATTCATCTGCCGCCGCACATCGTCCAGCAGTTTCAGCACCTGGGCCTGCACCGTAACGTCCAGCGCCGAAACCGGTTCGTCGGCGATGAGGATATCGGGCTTCAGCATCAGCGCACGCGCCAACCCGATGCGCTGGCGCTGGCCGCCGGAAAATTCATGCGGATAGCGGCGCATCGCGGCCGGGTCCAAACCCACCAGCCGCAGCATCTCGGCAGCGCGCGCCGTCGTCTGCGCCGCATCCTCGCCCAGCGCGCGCGGCCCGGCGGTGACGATCTCGCCCACCGTATGACGCGGATTGAGGGACGAGAACGGGTCCTGGAACACCATCTGGATGCGCCGCCGCAGGGGCTTCAGCGCGCGCGGCTTCAGGCGCGCGATATCCGCGCCATCGAACAGAACCTCGCCCGCGTCCGGATCGAGCAGACGGATGATGCAGCGCGCCAGGGTGGATTTGCCCGACCCGGACTCGCCGACAATGCCCAGCGTTTCGCCCCGCCCTACGGTCAGCGAGACCGAATCCAGCGCCGCGACCGGCTTGTCGCGCGAGAAAAGACCGCCGCGCTGGAATGTCTTGCCCAGATTGTTCACCGTGACCAGCGGCGTACCGGATGCCAGTGGCGGCGTTTCATTGCGGAAGCGCGGCACCGCATCGATCAGCGATTTCGTGTAAGGATCGGACGGATGCCCCAACACCTGGGCGGCGGGACCGCTTTCCACGATGCGGCCATGGCGCATCACCGCCACCTTGTCGGCGATATCCGCCACCACGCCGAAATCATGGGTGATGAACAGCACGCTCATGCCGCGCTGGGCCTGGATGTCCTTCAGCAGCCTTATGATCTGCGCCTGGGTCGTCACATCCAACGCCGTGGTCGGCTCGTCCGCGATCAGGAGACGCGGTCCCAACGCCAGCGCCATGGCGATCATCACCCGCTGACGCTGGCCGCCCGACAATTGAAAGGGATAGGCGCGCAGCACACGTCCCGCCTCCAGTCCCATCTGGCCCAGCAATTTCGCGGCTTCGGCCAGCGCCTCCGCCTCGCCGATGGCACGATGGGCGCGTATCTGCTCGGTGACCTGGCGGCCTACCGGCATGACCGGATTGAGCGCGGCCATCGGGTCCTGGAAGATCATGCCGATGTCACGCCCGCGCAGCCTGCGCATCACATCGGGCGCGAGCTTCAGAAGGTCGGCATCGCCAAAGCGGATACTGCCGCCGGTGGCGCGAACGCCCGATGGCAACAGGCCCATCACCGCATGGGCCGTCAGCGACTTGCCCGAACCGGATTCGCCCACGATGCAGGTGATCTCGCCCGCGCCGCTCTCCAGATCGACGCCATCCACCGCATGGGCCCGGTCCGCGCCCGGCGGCAGGGCAATGGTGAGGCCGGATATGGCGATCGCGGACGCGCTCATCTCAACGCTCCCGCCGGCGCGGATTGAGCGCATGGTTCAGGCCGTCGCCCATGAAGTTGATCGACAGAACGGTGATGAGGATCGACAGACCCGGCAGCACCGTGGTCCACCACGCCACCCACATGGCCGAACGCGAGCCGGAAATCATGCTGCCCCAGCTGAGCGAATTGGGATCGCCCAGATCCAGGAAGCTGAGCGCCGATTCCGTCAGAATGGCGCTGCCCACCATCATGGAGCCGATGGCGACGATGGGCGGTAGCGCATTGGGCAGCACCTGACGGAAGATGATGTGCAGATCGGATTCGCCCAGGATGCGCGCCGCCTGCACGAACTCGCGTCCGCGCAGGGCCAGGAACTCGCCCCGCACCACCCGCGCCATCTGCGGCCAGCCGATCATGGCGATGCCAAGGATGGTCGAACCCAGGCTGGGCTGCAGAAAGGACACCAGCACCATCAGCAGCACAAAGCTTGGAATGATCTGGAAGAATTCGGTGACCCGCATCAGCAGATCGTCCACCACGCCGCCATAATAGCCCGCCACCGCCCCCAGCAGCACGCCAATGATGGTGGCGCACAGGGTGGAGACGATACCGACCAGCAGCGACACCCGCGCGCCATAGGCCAGCCCCACCATCATGTCACGCCCCAGCACATCGCTGCCCGCAAGCAGACCCGGCGATCCGGGCGGCAACAGCGGCACGCCGACAATGCTGAACGGCCCATGCCCGAACAGAAGCGGCGCGGCCAGCGCGATGAACAGGATCAGCGCGAACACCGCAAAACCCGCCGCGGCGGCGGGACGCGAGAAGAAGCGGCGGGCGAAATTTCTCACGCGCCTAGCTCCACCCTGGGATCGGCGGCGGAATAGGCGATGTCGGTGGCAAGGTTGAACAGGCTGACCAGCACGGCGGTGACGATGAAAATGCCGAGGAGCAGCGGATTGTCGCGCGCCGCCACCGCCTCATAGGCCAGGGTTCCGATGCCCGGCCAGCTGAACACATTCTCCACCAGCACGCTGCCCGCCACCAGGATGCTGGCCTGGATGCCGGCATAGGTGACCAGCGGGATCAGCGCGTTGCGCAGGATATGGCGACGCGCCACCTGGCGCTCGGGAATGCCCTTTGCGCGCGCCGTCTTGACGAAATCCTGATCCGCCACCTCGATCATCGCGGTGCGGGTCAGGCGCGCATAGGAGGCCATGAAATAAAGCGCCAGCGTCATGCCCGGCATCAGAAGATGCGCGCCGATATCGGCGACGCGGGCAAGACCGGTATAATCCGCGCCCATCGTCTCGATGCCGAAGGGCGGCAGCCAGCCCAGCCATACCGAGAAGACCAGCACCATCATCATCCCAAGCCAGAATTGCGGCGTGGC
>JAFIHO010000313.1 GCA_017849395.1 Hyphomicrobiales bacterium | reverse complement strand
TGCTTCTTTCAGGTCTGGTGGTCCCAAGGGAAAACGAAAGTCGCCGCTTCGGCCACCTGCCAGGACGCATCGTCCAGCTTGCCGTCGATGCGCGGCGCGGTCCCGGCGCGATGCACTTCGTAAGTCGGTATGGGCGCAAGCCCCGTCCGCTGTGCCTGCGCCCATGCGGGCAAGGCGCCAAGGACAAGCGCGCAGGCAAGCAAGCTTCTCATGGGAGCCCTCCGCTTTTTTGAAACGGTAGGAGGATCGACCCCGGCCCGCAAGCCGCCGCCGGGCATAGGCGGCGCATCTTGCGCCGGATCAATGCCCGCTTTACCTGTTCCCTTCATCCTGTTCTGCTGCGGGACCGTGGGAGCATCCGATGAAGACCATTCTGCTGGCCGCCGGAACGGCGCTTGCCTGTTTTCTCCTGTCGCCCGCCATGGCCCAGCCGGCGCCCGCCGCGGCCCAGGCCTGTGACGGATGCCATGGCGGCGGGGACGCGCCGCGCCTCAACGGCCAAAAGGCCGGTTACATCCGCGAACGGCTGAAATACTTCACCGGCGTGGCAGGGCGGGGGCGTCAGGCCACAATCGACATGGCCGCGGCGCTGGCGGCGCTCGACGATGCCGGGCGGCGCGATCTGGCCCGCCATTACGAGAGCCTGCCGCCCACCGAGCCCAAGCCGGGTCCGCTGGCCGCGCAGGGCGAGCGCATCTACACCAAGGGCATCCAGACGCGGAAGGTGCTGGCCTGCACCCTCTGCCATGGCGCGCGGGCCGAAGGGCATGACGATACGCCCCGGCTTGCGGGCCAGCATGGCGACTATCTGAAGCGCCAGATGCTGCTGTTCGGGCTCAACTGGCGCGGTAACGATGTGATGCATCACAACACGCAGGACCTGACCGGCGCGCAGATCGATGCGCTGGTGTCCTATCTGGCGAATGACTGAACGGCGGCGATGGGGCATCCGAAGGCCGACAGCCTGAGGATTTGCTTTTCGATCCGGCAATTCTTTCAAGGCCCCCGCGTGGACAGCCCTTGGAAATCCCTCTGTCCATCTGTCGTTCTGGAAGATCGCGTCTAACCTGTCCGGCCTGTTTCACGCCGGAACATTCCGGCACGTCCCGGCAGCCAAAAATGCCTGCCGGATTGTCGGGATGCGCGCCGCCCGGCCGTCCTTTGGCCGAACGGCTTCACAAGGATGAGGAAACCCCATGAAAACGCCCAAGAACACGATCTGCATCTGGTACGACGGGGATGCGGAAGCGGCGGCTCGTTTCTATGCCCAGACCTTCCCCGACAGTTCGGTGCGCGCCGTCCATCGCGCGCCCGCTGACTATCCCTCCGGCAAGGCGGGTGACGTGCTGGTGGTCGATTTCACCGTCGCGGGCATCCCCTGTATCGGCCTCAATGGCGGCGCGGCCTTCAAACAGACCGAAGCCTTCTCCTTCCAGATCGCGACCGACGATCAGGCCGAGACCGACCGCTACTGGAATGCCATCGTCGGGAATGGCGGCCAGGAAAGCGCCTGCGGCTGGTGCAAGGACAAATGGGGCGTCTCCTGGCAGATCACGCCGCGCGTCCTGACCGAGGCGATGGCCGCGGGCGGCGACGAGGCAAAGCGCGCCTTCGAAGCCATGATGGCCATGAAGAAGATCGACGTGGCGGCGATCGAAAAAGCCCGGCGTGGATAAAGGGTGGGGGGTACCGCGAAATCGTGCCACGGGTTTGCCCCCTCAGAGCAGGTAGCCCTACGCAATATTGTTGCTGTGAAGATAATAACACACGGATTAAATCGAACGGCCGTGTGATTTAGGTTGAATATCACACGCGGCGGAGTAGATTGGCTGCATGGCCAATCCCGTACATCTCCAGGTAATGCTGGATCAGAAGCGCAAGGCGGTTCAGCAGGCGCGCAAGGCGCTAGAAAAGGCGCAGAAAAACCTGGAAACCGTCGAGGCTGAGTTCCGAGGCTGGGAAGAAGCGCTCAAGGCTATGACCGCCGCCGCCGGGGCTGGGAGCAACAGTTCACCTCCTGAGCCCGCCCGCCGGGGGCTGTCTGAGGAGTGGAAGAAAGTCATCGGCGACATAGCCATGTCGCACCCGCAGGACTTTTCTCTGGCAGAGATTGCCTCAACGGCAGAGGCATACGGGATCGACGCAAAGCCTGACACGCTTCGCGGCCAGATGCACCATTACACTACGCAGCGGAACTTTCTGGAGAGAACATCGCCCGGACGCTTTCGGGCGACGGCGGAAGGCGCTGCGGCGGCGGGCGTTCTTCTCGGCGTGAGACCGAACCCTTCACCGGAAGAAGAAGATGACGGCATCCCTTTTTGAATCGAAAACGGCAGGTGACTGGAAATCACCTGCCGTTCAACTTTTCCAGTGTGGCCATGCCCGGTCTTGGACGAACGGCATGGGCGACACGCCCGAGCGAAAGGAGGCGACCAATGGTTCGTAGTGAACCGCCAGTGTTACCCTGATCGACCGGAGTCTCGGCCCGACATCAAGTCGGGTCGGGCGCTCCGGACCGGCCTTCGCCGGATGCAGCATACAATTCTATCCGTACCCGATCAACCGCGACGGTTTCGCACGTCTTGTTGTTGACTTGGTAACCTGTTGCCGTTTGTATCTGTCGTCATGCGACGCAGACCACATCGGTTGAGGCTTGTTGGCCAATCGGCCAGCACGACGGATGATTGCGACGTGCAGTCCGGCTCCCATCTCCCCAACTCTTTCCGCTGGAGCCAGCGCATGTATGCCATCGCCTTTGACCTTGATACCGAAATGCTCGAACGCCACTACCCCGGCAACACCCCAACATGCGCCTATGGCGACATCGAACGCGTGTTCGCCAAATACGGCTTCCTCCGTCAGCAGGGCAGCCTCTTTTTTGGCAACGCCAAAGTGGCCAATTCGGTCCAGTGCGTTCTTGCCGTGCAAGAACTGGTGAATAAGCACCCCTGGTTCCGCACCGTGGTGCGGGACATCAGGATGCTGCGGATTGAAGAAGAGAATAACCTCATGCCTGCTGTTGGCGACTTCGTTCTACCGCTGTCGCCTCCGGCCACCGCTGCGGAATAGCGCCCCATGCTGACACTCGCACAGGCGACAAGGACGGGTCGATTACGCGAGTTCATCCGACAGGAAGAAAAGCGGGGGGCTGGCCCCGCTGATCTTCGCAAGCTGGAAGCCGCGTTGACCAAGGCAATCAAACCGCCGCGATCAAAACATCGAACATCGCCTGTCCCATCTCGCGGTGGTTCTGGCGGAAAGTGAACTCGTTCAGATAGGCGTCGCAATGCGCCTTGCTGATCTGGATATGAGTGCTGCGGATCGAAGCCTTGAACAGCTTCCAGAAATTCTCAACCCCGTTGACGTGGTGGCGATAGCCGAGTTCATCGGTGTTCGCATATTCCTTCGCGCCGTGGCGCACGGTGCCGTGCCAGTGGCCATCCGGCGTTACTAAATTGTAGCCCGCCCATTCATCGGTAGAGATGATGGTGCCCGGCTTCACGTTCTCATGGAACACCTGACGCAGGCTATTCTTGGAAGCGTTCGGAATGACGGCGGTGTGGATATAGCCGTCGCGCTCTTTCATCCCCATGACAACGGTCTTGCCAGCAGCGCCACGGCCAGACTTACCAGCGCGACGCCCGCCGATATACGCCTCGTCAATTTCGATCTGGCGATTGATGCCGCCAAGCATACCCTGGAAGTCGCCCTTGTTCATAAGCTGACGGATTTGCATACCCATGCGATAGCCGCACTTGCGCGTCACGCCAAGCTGGCGATGCAGTTCCATGCCGCTAACACCGTGGCGGGAAGAGATGAACAGGAAGATCGCGTAGAACCATAGGGTCAGCGGAGTACGGCTCTTCTCGAAAATGGTGCCAGCGCAGGGATAGACGTTATGGCCGCAATGGGCGCAGGAATACGCCTTGCGGTTTTCGAGGCGGTGGAACGTGGCGTCGATCACGCCGCACTTGCCGCAGGTGTGCCGGTGGCCATACCGAACCGTCATAACGTGTTCTAGGCAGGCGGCATCGTCCGGGAACCGCTTGAAGAACTCGCGGACGGTCATTTTGCGGGTGTGGTGCTTCTTGTTCATGTCAACAATATAGTTTACACTTGGCGTCGCGTCAACAGGATTGTTTACATGACCCTAGATTTTATTGCCGCCAGTGACGCTCTTTTGGAAAAGACCAAGCCGGAGGATTTAGCCGAGGCTATCGGCTGTTCTGTGGCCTCCGTGAAGCAGGCCCGCATGAGTGAGGGGAGTGGTCGCCGATCCCCGCCGCCCGGCTGGGAGGCTGCCTTAGCCCGTCTGGCGAGGCAGAAAGCCGCCCAGCTTCAAAAGCTGGCTGACCGGTTGGGCTAAACCATGGGCAT